>NZ_JAXCIS010000051.1:0-137737 GCF_034044025.1 Pseudomonas sp. SED1 | reverse complement strand
GCCGTTTGATTATTTGAGGAGTTCACCATGCCCCAACTCTCTAACCGCCGCGCCGTGATCACCGGCGCCGGCAGCGGCATCGGTGCTGCCATCGCCCGTGCCTACGCCGTCGAAGGCGCACGCCTGTTGCTGGCCGACCGCGACGCCGCAACCCTCGCCGAAACTGCCATCACCTGCCGCAACCTCGGTGCCGAAGTCCTCGAGTGCGTGGCCGATGTCGGCACTGTCGACGGCGCCCAGGCCAGCGTCGATGCCTGTGTCACCCACTACGGCGGCATCGATATCCTGGTCAACAACGCCGGCATGCTGACCCAGGCCCGGTGCGTCGACCTGACCATCGACATGTGGAACGACATGCTGCGCGTCGACCTCACCAGCGTGTTCGTCGCCAGCCAGCGCGCCTTGCCCCACATGATTGGCCAGCGCTGGGGCCGGATCATCAACGTTGCCTCGCAACTGGGGATCAAGGGCGGCGCCGAGTTGACGCACTATGCAGCGGCGAAAGCTGGCGTGATCGGCTTCACCAAATCCCTCGCGCTGGAGGTGGCCAAGGACAACGTTCTGGTCAACGCCATTGCGCCCGGGCCGATTGATACGCCGTTGGTAGGCGGCATCAGCGACACCTGGAAACGCGCCAAGGCTGCCGAGTTGCCCTTGGGCCGTTTCGGCCTGGCGGATGAAGTTGCGCCCACCGCGGTGCTGCTGGCCAGCGAGCCGGGCGGCAACCTGTTCGTCGGCCAGACCCTCGGCCCGAACTCCGGCGATGTCATGCCATGAGCGGGCAATAAGCATGTGCGGACTCTGCGGCCTGCTGGGCGAAGACTTGCACTGGAGCGATCCCCTGGGCGATGAGCTACCGCGTCGCCGCGAACGCCTGCGCCGCATTGCGGCGATCAACCAGGTGCTGGCGGTGTTCCGGCTCAAGGTCGAAGACTTCCAGGGCGCGTCCTATCTGCTGCTGGGCGCCACCGGCAAACAGGAACTGGCCAGCGGCCTGGATCAGCTGTGGCGGGCGGCAGAGACCATGCTCGGTCGGCCGCTGGATCCTCTTGACCCCAAATTACTCGACCATTTGGAACAGGGTCTTCTGTAGGAGCGAGCTTGCTCGCGAAAAACGTCAACGATAACGCGCCCTCTCTGGTTGAACGCGGCGTTCTCAGGTTTTTCGCGAGCGAGCTCGCTCCTACAGGGGGCCAGCAACGAGGTAGAAATATGAGCATCGCCCTCAACGTCATCACCGGCTTCCTCGGCAGCGGCAAGACCACCTTGCTCAAGCGCCTGCTACAAGGCGAAAGCCTTGGCGACACGGCGTTGCTGATCAATGAGTTCGGCGACGTAGGCATCGACCATTTGCTGGTGGAAGAAGTCGCGCCGGACACCGTGCTGCTGCCCAGCGGTTGCGTCTGCTGTTCGATTCGCGGCGAGTTGAAAGACGCCTTGCTCGGCCTGTTGCAGCGCCGTGAGCGCGGCGAGATTCCAGCCTTCAAACGGGTGATCCTGGAAACCACCGGCCTGGCCGATCCGGCGCCGATCCTCGCCACCTTGAATAACGACGTGCAGCTTCGCGGGCGCTTTCATATCGGCCTGGTCGTGACGTTGGTAGACGCCAGCCACGCCGCCCTGCAAGAACGCCTGCACCCCGAATGGCTGGCGCAAGTGGCCGCCGCGGATCGCCTGCTGTTGAGCAAGACCGACCTCGTCGAAGACTGCGGCCCGTTGCGCGCGCACTTGCAGGCACTGAACGCCGGTACGCCGATCCTCAATACCTGTGACGTCGACAGCGGTGAACAACTGCTGCTTGGCGAAGGCCTGCGCAGCGCCGAACCTGCGGCCGAAGTCAGTCGCTGGCAACTCCATCAAACCACCGCCGCCAACCACGGCGCCGCGCAAGTCTGTTGCCTGACCTTCGACCAGCCGCTGGATTGGGTGGGGTTCGGGGTCTGGTTATCGATGCTGTTAAGATGCCACGGCGAACGTATTCTTCGCGTCAAAGGACTGCTCAACGTGAACGCAAGCTCGGCCCCCATTGTTATCCACGGCGTGCAGCATTGCCTGCATGCCCCGGTTCACCTGCCTGCCTGGCCGGGGACCGATCGGCAATCACGCCTGGTGTTTATCCTGCGCGGTCTCGACCCGGCGTTGCTGCGTCGCTCCTTTGAAGTGTTCTCCAGAAGGTTCGCCGCATGATCACGCTTCGCGTCCTCGGTACCTCGGTGACCTTGCTCGAATGCCTGCGTGTGCGAGCGGAAAAAGAGCTGGGCATTCGCCTGGTGTATCAGGTGCACGATGTCGAGCAGGCCCAGCGTATTGCGGTGATGCAGCCGGACAGCTACGACCTCTACGACCAGTGGTTTCACAACGTCGATTTCGTGTGGCCGGCCCGGGCGATCCAGCCGATCGACACCCGGCGCATTGCGCTGTGGCACGAGATCAACGACCTGCCCAAGCGCGGACGTTTGTCCGCCAACGACCGCCTGGGCAGCGGCAGTGTGCCCAGCGAGCGCTTGTTCGTGCAGCACGATGGCAGCCTCGGCAGCACCGTGACCGAACGCATCAGCATGTTGCCCCTGACCCACAACGCCGACAGTTTCGCCTACCGCCCTGAGCGCTTGCCCGAAGGGTTCAACCGCGCCAACGAGAGCTGGGGCTGGCTGCTCGACCCGGCCTGGGGCGCACGCACCGCGCTGCAGAGTGACGCCGCCATCGGCGCCCTCGACGCGGCACTTTCGGTGCAAGGCGCGGGGCTCGCGAGCTTCAAGGACATCGGCAACATGAGCATCGAAGAGATCGATGTGTTGGCGGATATCCTGGTACGCAAGCAGAAGGAAGGGCACTTCGCGGCGTTCTGGTCGGATGACGAAGAGGCGGCGCAACTGATGCTCAGCCCGAGCATCGACATCCAGAGTTTGTGGTCACCGACCCTGATGCGCCTGCACCGGGCCGGGGTTAAATACCGCTTGGCGGTGCCCCGTGAAGGTTATCGCGCCTGGTTCGGCGGGTTGTCGTTGTCGCGCCATGCCAAGGGCCCGGTGCTGGATGCGGCCTATGCCTACCTCAACTGGTGGCTGTCCGGCTGGCCTGGAGCGGTGATGGCGCGCCAGGGTTATTACATCGGCAACCCGGCTCGTAGCCGTGATCACCTGAGCAGCGCCGAGTGGGATTACTGGTACGCCGGCCAGCCCGCGCGGGATGAGCTGCTGGGCAGCGATGGCTTACCGTTGATTGATGTGGGCGAAGTGCGCGACGGTGGCTCCTATGAGCAACGCATGGGGCACATCGCGGTGTGGAACTCGGTGATGGACGAGCACAACTACCTGGTGCGGCGCTGGGGCGATTTCATGCGGGCGCGGATGTAGGAATGGCGGTATGCCGCCAAATTAATGACGTGAAAACTCCCGTATTTATTGGGTGCACATCTTCTCTTGCGCAGCTAGTCTGGATAGTTCGAATGTCCTTTTAAAAAAGGATATTTATTTGACGCCAGTTCAGCTGTCGCGAGGGACGCGTATGACGAAGGGAGATTTCGGCTGGAGGAGACGGGCGCTGCCAGAGGGCAACAAAATGCGGTGGCGCCATACGTTTCAAACCCGGATCGCCGGGGTGCTGGCGCTGCTGTTACTGGTGGTCGTGGCGGCGGTGTATTTCGCGGTGAAGACCGCGACCAATCACGCCGTCGAAAACCAGGCCCAAGTGCAATTGGAAACCGGCAGCCAGGTGTTCGAACGCCTGCTCGACCTGCGTGGCCGGCGTTTGCAATACGGCTTGAACTGGCTCACGGCAGACCTGCCCTTCCGCCAGTCTGTCGCCGAGGGTGAGCCCGCCGAGATTCTCGCCGCCCTGCGCCGGCATGGCACCGGCCTGACGTCCAGTGAAGTATTTGTGCTGGGCCTCGACGGCAAGGTGATGGTCAGCACGTTACAGGCGCTGACCCCGGGCCAGCCTTTTCCCTACAACGACGCCTTGCGCCAGGCCCGGCGCAGCGGCCTGCAAATGTTGATCGTAGCCCTGGATGGCCGGCCTTTTCTGCTGGTGCAACAGGACGTCGTCGACCTCACACCGATTGCCCGTGTCGCCATGGGCTTCCCCATGGACGAAATCTTCGCCAGTGAATTGCGCTCCATGAGCAACCTTGAGGTGTCGTTCCTCAGTGCGCAGCACGGCCAGCCCGGGGAACTGTTCAGCACTCAGCCCGAGGCACTGCAGGCATCAATTGCCGCTGGCTTGCAGGCGCCGTACATCAATTCCAAGGCGCAACTGAACCTGTTTCACGGCCAGCGTTACCTCAGCCAGGTGTTGCCGCTGGGTAACACCGCAGACGGCGGTGAGGTGCGGGTGCTGCTGCAAAGCCCGCTGGACCACGCCCTTGAATCCTTCGCGCCGCTGGACCGGCAATTTCTCGCAATCGCCCTGGTGGTGCTGCTGGTGTCGCTGGCGGGCGCATTGTTCCTGGCGCGTCGGGTTTCGCGCCCACTCAATGCGCTGGTGCAGGCGGCCGAACGCATCGGTGCCGGTGATTACCGTACGCCAGTGCGGGTGCGCAGCCATGATGAGTTCGGCCTGCTGGCCCAGGCCTTTAACGCCATGCAAACCAGGATCGCCGTGCGCGAACGGCAACTGGCCCACAACGCCCTGCACGATCCGCTCACCGGCCTGCCCAACCGGGCGCTGGCCATGGAGCGCCTGGGCAGTGCCATCAGCGCCGGCCGGCCCGTGGTGTTGCTGTACCTGGGGATTGAAAACTACCGGGTGATCAATGAAAGCTATGGGCCGGAAGGTGTGGAAGAAATGCTCCGCGAAGCCAGCCGCTGCCTGTTGTCGAGCCTCTCGGCCAGTGACACCGCCGCGCGCATCACCGGCAGCGAGTTTTTACTGCTGCTGGAAAACACCGAGATCGACCGTGTCGTGGCCTTGGCTGACCGCCTGTATGGGCTGCTGACCGAGCCCCAGCGCATCGGCGGCGATGAACTGCGCCACGAGGTGAGCATCGGCATCGCCGCGTACCCGGCCGACGGCCAGCAGGTTGAAGAGCTGATCAGCCGCGCCGCGCTTGCCCGCCACGATGCGGCCGCGTTACCGGGTTATTTACAGATCTACCAACAAGACCGCGACCTCGCCCACCAACGCCAGATCACGCTGATCCGCGACCTGCGCCGAGCGGCGGCGGAGGGCGAGTTGCACCTGTGTTATCAGCCCAAGCTCGACTTGCACCATGGCCATGTGCGCCAGGCCGAAGCGCTGTTGCGCTGGCAGCATCCGACCCTTGGGCTGGTATCGCCCGCCGAGTTCATTCCCCTGGCCGAGCGCACCGGCAGCATGGGTAGCCTTACCCACTGGGTGATCGAAGAAGCCATTCGGCAATTGGCCGAGTGGGAGGTGCGCGGGCTGCAAGTGCAGTTATCGGTGAACATCTCGGTGGATGACCTGGCCGATGACAGCCTGGCCCTGCGCGTTACCGAGCTGTTGGCGCGCTACCGCGTATCGGCCCGGCAACTGATTTTTGAAATCACCGAAAGCGCGATCATGCACAACCCGGCCCAGGCCCTCAGCGTGCTGGAGCAATTGCGCGGTTGTGGCATCAGCCTGTCGGTGGACGATTTCGGCACCGGCTACTCATCCCTGGCGCAACTGCAACGCTTGCCGGTACAGGAACTGAAGATCGACCAGTCGTTCGTGCGCAATCTCGACAGCACCTCCGGCGACGGCGTGATCGTGCGCTCGACCATCGAAATGAGCCACAACCTCGGGCTCAAAGTGGTGGCTGAAGGTGTGGAGTTCGAGCCCAGCCTCAAGCTGCTCAAACTCTGGAAGTGCGACACGGCCCAAGGCTATCTGATCAGTCGGCCCTTGAACGCTATGGCTTTCGAAATGTGGATGCGCCGCGAACGCATGCCGGTGTGACTGCACAAAAAAAGGCGGCTACCCATAAGGTAGCCGCCTTTGTCTTGCTGCCGGTGTTACTTAGTCCGGCAGTTTGAACGCCATCACATAGTCGCCCTGCTTGGTACCCAGGGAACCATGACCGCCGGCCATGACCAGCACGTACTGCTTGCCGTCCTTGCCGGTGTAGGTCATCGGTGTGGTTTGCGCGCCTGCTGGCAGGCGGCCTTCCCACAGTTGCTTGCCGTTTTTCACGTCATAGGCACGCAGGTACTGGTCAAGGGTACCGCTGAGGAAAGACACGCCACCGGCCGTGGTGAAGGTCCCGCCCAGGCTTGGTACGCCCATGGTCAGTGGAATCGGAACCGGCGAGCTGTCACGCACGGTGCCGTTCTTGTGCATCCAGATGGTCTGGTGGTTGGTCAGGTCGACCGCGGCCACATAACCCCATGCTGGCGCCTGGCACGGCAGGCCCAGTGGCGACAGCATGGCTTCGAGGATCACGCCGTACGGCGCGCCTTTGTTCGGCTGCACGCCTTCGGTTTCGCTGACCCGTGGGCCTTGCTTGGCGATGTCGGCGGCCGGGATCAGTTTCGATTTGAACGCCATGTAGCTCGGGTTCACGAAAGCAATCTGGCGAACCGGGTCGACGGAAATGCCACCCCAGTCGAACACGCCGAAGTTACCCGGGTAAACGATCGAACCTTGCAGCGATGGCGGGGTGAACGGACCGTCGTAGCGCATGGATTTGAAATCAATCCGGCACAGCATCTGGTCGAACGGCGTCACGCCCCACATGTCACGCTCCTTGAGGGGCGGTGGCATGAAGTTCAGGTCCGATTTCGGTTGGGTCGGAGCGGTGTGATCGCCGGCCACTGCGCCTTGCGGTACAGGGATTTCATTGATCGGCACCACGGGCTGACCGTTGGTGCGGTCCAGGGTGTAGATGCTGCCTTGCTTGGTCGACGCCATTACCGCTTGCTTCACGCCGTCAGCGGTCTTGATGTCGATCAGCGAAGGCTGGCCGCCTACGTCCATGTCCCACAGGTCATGGTGAGTGAACTGGAAGGTCCACTTCACGTGGCCGCTGTCAATGTCCAGGGCGGTCAGGCCGGCGCTGTACTTCTCGGAGTCCGGAGTCCGGTCGCCGCCGTACTGGTCGGGCATCTGGTTACCCATCGGCAGGTAGAGCATGCCGAGTTTTTCGTCCACCGCGAACATCGACCACATGTTTGGCGAATTGCGGGTGTAAGTCTTGCCCTCGGCCAACGGGGTGGTGTCGTCCGGGTTGCCGCTGTCCCAGTTCCACACCAGCTTGCCGGTGTGCACGTCGAACGCACGGATCACGCCGCTTGGCTCGTCGGTGGAGACGTTGTCGGTCACGTGACCGCCGATCACTACCAGGTTCTTGGTAACGGCCGGTGGCGAGGTGGAGTAGTAACCGCCCGGGGCGAAGGTGCCGATGTTGGCACGCAGGTCGACCTGGCCTTTGTCACCAAAGTCTTCGCACATCTTGCCGGTGTCGGCGTTCAGGGCGATCAGACGGGTGTCGGCGGTAGGTACGAAGATGCGTTTCGGGCAGGCATTCGGCGCGGCGGCCGGGCTGGCGCTGCCAGTCGGGCTCTGCTCGGAAGCGTAGACCGCGTCATCGTGATACGACACGCCACGGCAGGTCATGTGCGCCCAACCCTTGAAGTTGGCAGCGCCTTCGCTGCTGATCTTCGGATCGAAACGCCAGATTTCCTTGCCGGTGTCCGGGTCCAGGGCAATGACCTGGCTGTGTGGTGTACACACGTAGAGCATGCCGTTGACTTTCAGCGGGGTGTTTTCCGCGGTGGTTTCACCGGGATCGCCTGGGCCAGGAATGTCGCCAGTGCGATACGTCCAGGCTGGAACCAGCTTGTGGGCGTTTTCCGGGGTGATCTGCGCCAGTGGCGAGTAACGGTCACCAAAGGCCGAGCGGCCATAGGAGTTCCAGTCACCATCCGCCTGAGCTGGCGCGGCGCTGGCCATGCCTGGCACCGCATCGCGGTCCAGTTGGCCTTTTTTGACCATGGCACCCGGGTCGGTGAATTGGCTGGCCAAGGCAGCAGCACCGGCCAGCACGACGGCGACGCTCAGGGCGCCAGTGCCCAGCGGCGCGGCTTGGCCACGCAGCAATGGACGGCGGAACCACGGGAGCAGCATGACGATGCCGAGGGCGAACAGCAGGGCCAGGCGCGGCACCAGTTGCCACCAGTCCAGGCCGACTTCCCACAGCGCCCAGACGGTGCTTGCAAACAGCACCAGTGCGTACAAGCCCAGCGCCGCGCGGCGTGTTGCCAGCAGCAACAGACCGGTGACGGTGATGCCGAGACCGGCCAGCAGGTAATACAGCGACCCGCCGAGCATGCTCAGCTTGATCCCCCCGGCCAACAAGGCCAGGCCCATTATCAGCAGCAAGATCCCCAGTAGCCTGGGCAGCAGGCGACTTGGACTTGAAGCACCATCAGTGCTCATAGTGTGGTTCTCCGTTACGTTTTGAATTGATTGCGCACAGTTCACTGTAGATGACGTTCCGGCGCAGGCATGGTTCAGGGCAAATTAGGTTTATTCAGAAATCAGAAGGAACTTTGCAGCTTGATCCCGCCGATCAGCGCGTCATCCACCTGGGCCACGGCTCCGGGGTGACGGATGTATTGCAGGTTCGGGCGTACGGTCAGCCAGTGGGTGACGTGGATGCCGTAATAGAGTTCGGCGCTGTATTCGGTGTGTTGAATCGGCATATAGGCCGGGTCATCGAAGTCGTACACCGCACGGGCCTGGTTGCTCGCCTCGGCGTTCTTGCGATAGGCCGGGTTGACGTGCACCCGGGCCACGGCAAAGCCGATATCGTCCTTGGCGCGGGCGTCAAACGGGCCCTTGTAGACCACGCCGGCCTGCACGTAGTTATCCACAGCGTTGGTTTTCTTGTCGTGCATCGTGCCGTTGGCGAACACGCTCAAGCCTCGCGAATGGTCGCTAGCCAGGCTGGTGACTTGCTGTTGCACACCCAGCCACACCCCGTGTTTGCTGGAGGCGCTGCGATAGGCCTCGCCGCTGAGGGCTGCCGGCTGGTCGTTGCGGTCTTTATAGACGTCGCTGGCCTTGGCGCTGCTGTAGTAGTAACCGGCGCGGTATTCGCCGGGCAGGCCGTTGAGCGTGGGTGTCCACACCAGTTCCACCGGGAGCAGGGCGCCTTGTGTGCCGCTGCCACTGAGCTTGAAGCCATTGCCGCGATCCAGGTTGGACGGGTTCTGTTCATAGGCGCCGACCTGGGCGTACAGCTCGGGCGTCAGGTGATACTTGACCCGCAGCGCCCACTGGCTCACCGGCCAGTTGTACCAGATGCTGCCCACCCAGTTGCCGACCTGCGAGCCGCAGAACGCCAGGTTCTGGAAGTCGCAGGGGAAGCTGTTGAAGTCCTCGCCTTCGCCAAAACGGCCGGCCTTGATGTCGAGCTTCTGGTCGAAGAACTTCTGCTGGTACCACATCTGCGTCAGGCGCCAGGTCTGGCCACGGCCCCAGACTTCCTGGGAGGAAGTGAACCCGCCCACACGCGGATCGTTGACGCGGTCGTTGGTGATGTTGTTGCCGCTGCGCTCGGTCACCGTCAACTGGAACTCGGCGTCGTGCCAGCCGAGGATCTTCTGCAGATCCAGGTGCGTGCCCAGGCCGAACTGATCGCTGTAGCGCGCGGTGCGGTCGTGGTCTGAGCCGCCGTGCAGGTTGCTGCCCATCTCGCCGGTGTAGTCGAACTTGAAGTCGTAGCCTTTTTGAGACAGCGCTGTCCGAGCTCCGCCGAAATCACCCAGCATCCACGGTGATTCAGCGTCAAAGGCAGGAGCGGCTTGGGCACAGGTGGCCAGACCGAAAGGCAGCAGCGCAGCGCACAGGCGCAGGTTTGGGAAAGCAGGCATAGGCAAAATGGGGTCTTAATATTTTATGGTTTTGAAACGCCAACAGCGACCTGGCGCGTTCGCACAAAGGCGTTGAACACGGGCGGACGATGTTTTATGGAATGATGAAACGTTTCAGTTTGTTGCCGACAAGGATAAAGCCCCGACGCGGGGAGAGAAAGGGCTAAACGGAAGATGGATTCTTTCGGATTTGGTAATAGTGGCGTCGCTGGGTCATTGTGCGCCTTTGGACAACTTGAAGGCGGGGCTCATTTCGTCCTGCTCACGTCTTGAGATGCCCACTGCATTGGCCAGCGTTGGCCACTGATTCACAACGCCCCTGAAACGTTCGATAAGCGTGTCGGCCTCCGGGAGTGGCACCCTGAAGATCCCGGCGACTGATCGCACCAACTCCAGATCCAGAGCGTTGTCATGTTCGCTGATATTGAGTTTCAGGCCATGACCGTAACGGTCGGGATTCATATCGTAGGCAGGAGAGAGCCGCCAGCCCCGTCCCGGTTCCAGCAGGAAGCCGTGGTTACGCAAGTGATCATCGGTATTGGAAACCAACACGTTAAACAGAATTCGACACCACAGTTCGCGCAAGTCAGCTTGGGTATCGGCGCCTTGCGTGATCAACACCCGCGCAAGTTCCAGGTAGCTGACGCCAGTCGAGGCATCGTCACCATCGGTATGCCCGGTCAAGGTCATGGCGGAGGCGAAATGCAAACGTCGCCCCTGAGCAGACCGGTCAAAACGTTTAACCCTGAAGCAGTGATGCTCGCTGGCATAGCGTTCTGCATCCATGGGGGCGACGCGCAGACCGCAGCCCTCGGCGAGAGACCCAACGATGTATTCCCAGGCTCCCACATCGTGCTCATCGCGCAGGCTCGGAAACTTGGCAATCCAGAGATGCCCATCGGGGTCGACCACGCTGGCTTTAGGGCGTGCGCCACCCAGCGAGCCGCCGGGTGCGATCAACATCCGCAGCCAGTCGGTGCCTTCGACGGCGGTATTGTCGGTATCGTTTTCCAGGGCGCGGCTGGCTGCTTCCAGTTCCCGCAGTTTGATCAGTGGCGGCGCCGCCAGGCTGTCCTGATTGTCCAGAAAGGGCCCGCTGTCATCTTGCTTGAAACGCAACGCGCCGACGCGGAAGGTATCGTGTACACCCAACAGGAAGTCTGACTCCATAAGCCGAGTGTGGGGTGCAACTCTTGCCGCTCGTTTATCGCGTTCCAGCTGACGCTTCATCAGCATGCGCCCCCATCGGTCGGGGCTGGAGTCGGCAAATACACCGAAGGTATCGCGACCTTGCGGGGGGAACTGCGGGCCTTCGAACAAGCCTAGGCGCGGGTCAAGTTGAGTCAGGCCCAACTGCGGATCAGCCAGCGCCTCACGGTCGTATTCAAACTCAAACAACTCACTTGGACCGCCTTGGCGCGCATGCAGTACGCCAAGGCGACGGGCATGATCGAGCCCATCCCAGTCGGCATAAACGAGAATACGGGTCATGGCTTGGATGACTCGTCACTGGAACGGCTGACGGGTTTGACGATCAGGGCCGAAAGTTTCGAGGCCGTTTGTGCCTGGGGGGAGACTGAGGGCGCGATGGTGGCAGACGACGTGTGTGCAGCCTTCTTCACGCGAGGCTTGGTTGCCCCCTGCTTTTTGTTTGTAAGCGCGGCGTCTTGCAGATGGCGTCCTACTGTGTCGGTTTCAGCGATCGAGGCTACATCCTGTTCGAGCCCGAGCACTTGCAATACGGACAGGTAGGCGCCGATGGTCACTCCCGTAGAGCCTCGCTCCAATGCACGCAGGGTCATGAGTGACATACCGGCACGCTCCGCCACTTGTTTGGCGGTGAGCTTGCGACGCAAGCGCGCCAAGCGCAGGCGTTCGCCCAAGTCCGCCAGCAATTGCTGGGTCATAGGGAGTAGCGGAGCGGTTTTGTTGGCCATGGGTGCAATTATTCCGGCGCTTTCGAGAAGAATATGCAGGAATAATAGCACTATTGGTGAGCAATGGATCTGCAATTATTTTGGCTGTTTTGTAGTGTTACAGCTAAAATAATTGCAGTTTTGTTGTCGTGGGTTGACCTAAGCCAACTTCACCAAACACTCCTCAAGAATATCCAACCCTTCCTCCAGCACCACTGCCTCAATCGTCAACGGCGCCAGCAGGCGGATAATGTGCCGTGATTTGCCGCTGGGCATCAGCAGCAAACCAGCGTCGCGGGCCAAGGCCAGCAGTTGGGTGAGTTGTTGTGGTGCCGGGCTGCCGTCGGCGTTGGCCAGTTCGATACCACGCATGGCGCCCACGCCGGTCAAGCGGCCGAGGTACGGCGAGAGCTTTTTCGAACGCCATGATTCATAGCGGCTGAGGATGGCTTCTTCCTGCTGCG
Source organism: Pseudomonas sp. SED1 (assembly GCF_034044025.1). Classification (NCBI taxonomy): domain Bacteria; kingdom Pseudomonadati; phylum Pseudomonadota; class Gammaproteobacteria; order Pseudomonadales; family Pseudomonadaceae; genus Pseudomonas; species Pseudomonas sp. SED1. The sequence continues at coordinate 125,542 of NZ_JAXCIS010000051.1, read as the reverse complement.
TGCCCCAACTTTTCAGGTGTTCATCCGTCATTTCATCCAGGGTCGCCAACGCCGCCGCGCAGGCAATCGGGTTGCCGGAATAGGTGCCGCCCAGGCCGCCTTTGGGCAGGTTGTCGAGCAACGTTTTGCGACCCACTACTGCGCCGAGCGGCACACCGCCGGCGATGCTTTTGCCCAGCAGTATCAGGTCCGGCACGATGCCCAGGCGTGAGAACGCAAAACGCTGGCCGGTACGGCCGAAGCCGGACTGGATTTCATCGGCAATCAGCAGGATGTTTTTCTCGTCGCAAAAGCGGCGCAGTGCCTGGGCGAATTCCACGTCCAGCGTCAGGAAGCCCCCTTCGCCCTGCACCGGTTCGATGATGAAACAGGCCACGTCGTCGACGTCGATTTCCACGCTGAACAGGCGGTCCATTGCCTTCAGCGCTTCGCCGCAGGTCACGCCGTTGTCGCGACTGGGGAATGGCAGGTGGAACACCGGCCCCGGCAGTACGCCGACTTTTTGTTTGTACGGCGCGACCTTGCCATTGAGGTTCAAGGTGGCCAGGGTGCGTCCGTGAAACGCCCCGTCAAAGGCAATGACCGCGGTGCGACCCGTCGCGCCGCGGACAATTTTCAAGGCGTTTTCCGCCGCCTCCGCACCACTGTTGGTGAGCATGCCACTGACCGGATAATCCACCGGGATGAACGCGGTGAGGCGGTCCATCAGTTCGATGTAGGGCGCGTGAGGCGCGGCGTTGAAGGCGTAGTGGGTGAGCTTTGTCGCCTGCTCGCGGATCGCCTCGACCACGCGCGGGTGGCAATGGCCCAGGTTGAGTACGCCAATGCCACCGACGAAATCGATGTAGCGCTTGCCCGTGGTGTCCCAGACTTCGGCGTTCTTGCCATGGCTGAGGCTGATGGGGTGGACGATGGAAATCGACTGGCTGATGGTTTCGCGGCTCATGGATCCGGGACTCAAGAATAGGATGCGTCCTTTTATCTAAGCCGTGAGCCGCCTTGCCCCGCAAACGAAATAAAGTCGCCGGGTCATTATTAAAAGTCGGGATGTGCTGTGGTGTACTCCACCATCCAGCTCAAAAACGCCTGCACTTTTGGAATCCCCCCGGCATGTTCGGCATGGGCGATAAAGTGCGCGCCGGCGCTGGGCATCGCGTAATCCCAAGGGATCATCAGGCTGCCGTTCGCCAATTCCTCGGCCACCAGATACTGCGGCACTAACGCCACGCCGTACCCCGATTGCGCCGCGCGAATGCACATGTAGAACGTGTCGAAGCGCGGCCCGTGGTAGCTGTTTTGTGAATGCAGGCCTTGTTCCAGAAACCACTCGTGCCAGGCTTCGGGACGCGAGGTGCATTGCAGCAACGTGTGGCGGGACGAGGCGTCGCTGCCTGCGGCAACAAACCCGGGTGCGCACACCGGTACCACGGCCTCGCGAAACAACTCGATGCAGGTCGCTCCCGGCCACGATCCCTGGCCGAAGAAGAACGCGATGTCGGCCTTGGCCTGCAATACGTCGAACGGCTCCAGTTCATTGCGCACGTCCAGGTGGATATTGGGATGGCGCGCGGCAAAATCCTTGAGCTTGGGCACCAGCCAGCGGTCACCGAAGGTCGGCTGGGTGGCAATGCGCAGCACTTCGGTTTCGCCGCCATAGGTCAGGATGTAGCGGCTGGAAATATCCACTTGGTTGAGGATCTTGCGTACTTCCTCCAGGTACAGCGAGCCTGCCGGCGACAGGTACAGACGCTGGCGCACCCGTTGGAACAACGGGTGGCAGAGCATCTCTTCCAGCTGCGCGACTTGCTTGCTCACCGCACTCTGGGTCAGGTGCAGCTCTTCGGCGGCGCGGGTGAAGCTCAAGTGCCGGGCGGCGGCTTCGAAGCACTGCAGGGCAGTCATCGAAGGGGTCAAGCGTTTCGAAATCACGGGATCGCAGATCCTTTCAAATAGCCGAGTTCATTCCAAATCGGAAGGAGCCTTTGCCTAAACGTCGTTTGTGGCCAAGGTGTAAAGCCGTTGATACTGACCGGCAACACTATAAATGGCGCGGGTTTTTGGCGCCGAATAATAAAGACCGACAGGGAGCGCCTTGCATGAAGAATATGAAGTCCACGTTGGCGGCATTCACCGCCGCCGCAGTATTGGGGTTGGCCGGGAGCGCGCAGGCGGGGGCGACCCTGGATGCGATCCAGAAGAAGGGTTTTATCCAGTGTGGGGTCAGCGATGGTTTACCGGGTTTTGGCGTGCCGGACGCCAACGGCAAGATGACCGGCATCGATGTGGATGTGTGCCACGCCGTCGCCGCCGCGCTGTTTGGTGACGCGTCGAAAGTGAAGTTCAGCCAGTTGACCGCCAAGGAGCGCTTCACCGCGTTGCAGTCCGGCGAGATCGACCTGATTTCCCGCAACACTACCTGGACCAGTTCCCGCGACGCCGGCATGGGCATGGTATTCACCGGCGTGACCTACTACGACGGCATCGGCTTTCTGGTGAACACCAAGCTCGGTGTGAAGAGCGCCAAAGACCTGGACGGCGCGACCATCTGCATCCAGGCCGGCACCACCACCGAGCTGAACGTCTCGGACTACTTCCGCTCCAACGGCCTGAAGTACACGCCGATCACCTTCGACACCGCCGACGAAAGCGCCAAGGGGCTGGAGGCCGGCCGCTGCGACGTGCTGACCACCGACCAGTCGGGCCTGTACGCCCAGCGAATCAAGATGGCTCACCCGGATGAATTCGTGGTGTTACCGGAAGTCATTTCCAAGGAGCCGCTGGGCCCGTTGGTGCGCAAGGGCGACGACGAGTGGTTCAGCATCGTCAAGTGGACGTTGTTCGCCATGCTCAACGCCGAGGAAATGGGCATCACCTCGCAGAACGTCGAAGAGCAGGCCAAGTCCAGCAAGAACCCGGATGTCGCCCGTCTGCTGGGCGCAGACGGTGACTACGGCAAGGACTTGAAACTGCGCAAGGACTGGGTGGTGCAGATCGTCAAGCAAGTGGGCAACTACAGCGAAGTGTTCGAGCGCAACATCGGCCAGGGCAGTGTGCTGAAGATCAAGCGTGGCCTGAATGCGCTGTGGAGCAACGGCGGCATCCAGTACGCGCCGCCGGTTCGCTGAAGGTTTACTCAGACACGGTGTCCTTGCCCGCCGCCTTGGAGCGATACAACGCCTGATCGGCCCTGGCCATCAGGCTTGTGGGTGATTCTTCGTTGCGCCGCTCCACCACGCCCAGGCTCAGCGTTACTTTGAAATTGCCCACGGCGGGCAGCTCCTTGAGCACACAGCGCATCCGCTCGGCCAGTTCCCGCGCGGTTTCCAACGTGCTTTTGGGTACAATCACCATGAACTCATCACCGCCCCAGCGGGCCAGCAAGTCGCCGTGGCGCAAGCAGGCTTCCAGGCATTGCACCACATGCACCAGGGTTTCATCACCGACGGCGTGGCCGTGCTGGTCGTTGATCGGCTTAAAGTCATCAACGTCCATGGCAATCAGCGACAGCGGCAGGCGAAATCGTTGGGCGCGATCGCATTCTTCCAGCAGGGCACGCTCCAGGCGGTAACGATTGGCCACACGGGTCAGGGCGTCACGCTCTGCCAGGGAGCGGTTCTCATCCAGTTGCAACTGCAGTTGTTGATTGACCCGCGACAGCTCGCGGGTGCGTTCGGCCACCAGGGCTTCGAGGGATTGATTGCGCCGTTCCAACTGTTCGATGGACTGTTTGCGTGCCTGGATGCTGCGGTGGGCGCCGACCATGCGTGCTACCGAGCCGTCGTCGTTCCGTGAGATCACGTAGCCACGGTCTTCGATCCACAAGTAGGAGCCGTCTTTCTTGCGGCAGCGGTATTCGGCTTGATAGTGAGTGGTGCGGCGGTTGATGTAGTTATCGAACAGCACCATCACCTGAGGGTAGTCCTCGGGATGAATCACGTTTTCCCAGGTGAATACGCTGTTTTCCAGGGAGTGATGGGCGTACCCGAGCATTTCGTACCAGCCGGGGTTGCGGTAGACGAACCCGCTGTTGGCGTTCCAGTCCCAGATCCCATCGCTGACCAGCTCCATGATGGCGTGCAGCATGTCGGCGTTGAGGTCGGTAAAGTCGCTCCTTGAGGGTTCTTGGCCGGATGTATCGTCCATTGCGCACTCCTTGCGTGGGGCTGGCTCTCATGGCCAGTTACTGTTGACGCCGATACTCCGTGGCTGACGGTACTGTACAACGGCGCTTTGGCGCTTAGAAAGGGGTGCTTTGGTCTAGTCGAGGGTGTGGCTCAAGGCCACTATTTGTTAGGAGGCAGCCTTTAATTTGGCGGCACCATCCTCGTCTTCGGCGCACCATTGGCATTGTGTTGATAGATCGCCTCAGGCTGCCCTTGCTGGTTAAAAAACACCTGCCCGATCCCTGCAGCGTTCCACAGCCGCTCACCCGCCTCGGCGTGTTCCGGAATATGCGGCACTACCTGCATGGGTCTGCGTCGTGTCAGCCAGTTCAACGGCGAGCGGGGCGAGTAGAGCCAGCGATTGAGGCGGTCGAACCATTCCAGCAGACGCGGTGGGAATTCGTTCTTGATGCCGCTGCTGGTGATCTGCCAGATCTTCGGGCCGGCGTTGCGGTGGCGGATCAGCACTTCGTAGACGAACGAGTAGTGCACGTCTCCGGACAGGATCACGTAATTGCCCGGGGTGCGGGAATGGCGAAAGATGTTGAGGATCACCTGCGCCGCGCCGCGATGGGCCATCCAGTTTTCCGCGTCTACCAGCAGCGGGTAGCCGCACCAGCTGAAGGCTTTCTGCACGGTCTCAATCAGCTTGACGCCGAAGATCGGCGCCGGTGAGACGATGATCGCCGAAGGGTGGTCCAGCAGTTCCTGTTGCAGTTCGCTCAAGGCTTCCCAGTCCAGCAGGCCGGACGGTTGCTTGAGGTTGAACTCACTGCGCCAGCGTCGGGTGCGGGTGTCGAGTACTACCAGCGCGGGCGTGGTGGGCAGCACGTAATGCCATTGCTGGAATTTCAGCAGTTCGTCTACCAGCTCATCCTGCGCATCAGCATCCAGGTAGTTGCCATGGGTTTGCGTGGTCAGGGCCAGGGTTTTGCCTATGACTGTGTCAAACACATCCGGGTTATTGCCCCAGCCCTGGCACAGCATGTAAGCCAGCAGCGCGTTGCCGATGATGCGCTTGGAGAACGGATGGCCGTAGGCCGTTTCTTCCCATTGGGCGCTGAGGTTCCAGTCGTCGGTGATGTCATGATCATCGAAGATCATCAGGCACGAAAGGTGGGCCATTACCCTGGCCACGCCACCCAGGCCGTCCCGAAACTTGTCGATCTGCACTTGCTCGTGGGCGTAGCGTACGTGCCCTTCGGCGCGCAGTTGCGGCGCTTGCGGGTTGATCAGGGCCCACGACACGGGTGACCAGGCGAGCAAGTACATCGCCATGACTTCGGCGAAGCTCACCAGGTGGTTGTCGGCACTGCTGCTGGTGAAAATCGGCTTCTTCACGCCGCCAAAAAACCGCTCGCGCAGGGTCTCGTTGCTCTCCAGGGCGGGCAACAGATCGGCTCGATTGTAGTAGCTGGCGGCATGCTCATAGAGTGCTGCGCTGTTGTCGACGACGGCACCTTCGAGGTGTTCGTCGAACAGGCCGAGGCGTGTGATCAGCGCATGAATGGCGCGCAACATTGGCCCGGCGACATCGTCGGCATAGACCTGGTCGCCGCTCATCATCAACAAGGCCGGGCGTTCTTCGACCGTGGTCGACTCGGCCAGCAGTCGGTCAACACACAGCAAACCTTCTTCGGCACGGTGGTGGGGCTTACGGCATGAGCCGTGTACCAATTGGTGGATGCGGCTGTGCAGGACGAAGTTCGGGGTTTGGGCGCCCGGGTAGAGCAGGTGCGGTGCCCACTCGGCGATGCCGGCTCCGTTTACCAGCAGGTCGTAGCCGATGCTCACGTCCTGGGGCAGGGCGTCGGCCAGCGGCACGTCGATCAAGTGGATAAAAGCCTGGCGCCCGACAGGCACGACCTGGCAGCGGCTGGCGTCCAGTTCGATATCCAGCCTCTCGCCTTGGGCGGGTTGCAGCCTCAGGGTCAATGCCAGGGCACGACTTCCCACCAGCCACATCAGCAGGCGCCGGGGCTCCAGGCGTCGCAGCAACGGGCCGGCGAGTACAGCAGGAAGTGTGTCGGGGTGAGGCATCAAGGCAGCGGCTCAGGGCAAGGTTAAAGCGCGAAGGGTAGCGCAGTGGATGTCAGTGTTTTGTTAAGGAGAAACAACGTGAGAGGGCGGCGGTGCCGCCCTCCGGCCAGGTGGAATTAAAGCAGGTTGCCGCGGCCGAGGCTGTCCAGGCCTCCGGAGTTATTACGACCCCGGTCGCTGGCAGAGGCGCCGATGTGGTCAAGGGTGTTTCTCTCTTCGGCAAATGGCTCAAGGCTTCGCTTGTTGCGCACCGGTGCAGGTTGTTCGGTTTGTGCAGGAAGTGTGTGCAATTGTGCGAAGGGGCCGTTCATAGCATTGATCATGGCAATTTTCCTTTTTTCAAAATAGAGGGGTCTCCCTTGATAACCAGCGCTATCAAGGAGAGCGAGAAACTACCCATCCCCCGGTTGCCTCGCTATAAACGTCTCACGTCAAATTATGACGTTATCAGGTCCACCGTCTTACGGGGTTCATGGGTCGTGACTGATGTTTCTCCCAAGGTAATCAGCCAGCGCATGACGTCGGCCAGCGCCACGCTGTGTTGGCGCTCAACCCAGCGCATGCCTTGTGGGCTGTAGTGTTCGACATAGCGACTGAGGATCAGCCGATTCTGGTCACCAGAGAGTTGCAAGCGTGTTTCCCGGCAGAGCAGGGCGTTGGTCCCGCGTTTACGTACATGGTGCTTTAGCACCAGTGAGCCTGAATCAGAAATCATCGCCGGCTCCCTTCGCGCACTCATCGGCCCGGGGTGACGTCGCCCCCTGCTTGCCCTCCAGCACAAAGGCCGCGCGGTGTTCGGCCACCACGTTACGCAAGGCGCTGTAGTAGTCCGGCAACTTTTGCAGGCTGTCGGTCAACGGCAGCAACGAAGCGCGCGTATCCACGGTGCCGCCCACCAGGCTGATGGTGCCCAGGGTTTGCACGGTATCGCTGTCGCCCAGCGGTGCCACCAGGAAGCTCAAGACTTTGCCCGCCGCATCGCGGCTGTTGCCGGTGCCGAGCAATGGCAGTTCGACGATCGGCCCGTTGCCAATCCCCCACACGCCAAAGGTCTGGCCGAAGTCGGCGGTGTGGCGAGGAATGCCCAGCGGGTCCGAAACATCAATCAACCCGACGATCCCCACGGTGGTGTTCACCGCAAACCGTCCCAGGGTGTTAATCGAGCGCCGGGGGTTGCCTTGCAGCAGATCGTTGATGAACACCTTGGGTTCGCTGAAGTTGCTGGCGAAGTTATGCACACCCTGCTGGAAAAAATCCGGCATGTATCGGTAGCCGCGGGCTACAGGTGCCAGGGCGTAGTCATCCACCGCGCGGTTGAAGGCGAAGACGCCCCGGTTGACCGGCTCGGCAGGGTCATACACCGGGTAGGAAACCTGTGCGCAGCGTGTGGTACTCGCCACGTTGGCCGGGCTTGCGCAGCCTGTCAGGTAAGACACGGTCAGCAACAGCACGGCCTGGCGAGCCAGGTGCTGGGGATACGTCAGCGAGCGCATAAGCACAGTCTCCGGAAAAAGGAGGCCGATGCTTGCATTCGGGGCTTGCGCAAAGATGTCTGCTTTATTGCGCCGTTGACGCTTTATTGCACGATTGAAATATATGACGAGCCGCCTCGAATGGTTTTAGATGGCGCATCCACAAGACCAAGTGATGCCCACCGGTGAGCCATCTTTTAATCGTGGACGATGACCTTGAGGTCCTCGCCCTGCTGAAGAAATTTTTTCTGCAACATGGCTACACGGTCGAGACCGCCGCCAATGGCGCCGACCTGTGGGCGGCCATGGAGCGCATGCCTGCCGACCTGATCATCCTCGACCTGATGCTGCCGGGGGATAACGGCCTGTTGCTGTGCCAACGCCTGCGCCAGCAATACGCAACACCGGTGATCATGCTGACCGCCATGGGCGAGTTGAGTGATCGCGTCGTGGGCCTGGAAATGGGCGCCGATGACTACCTGAGCAAACCGTTCGACGCCCGTGAATTACTCGCTCGGGTGCGCGCCGTGCTGCGTCGGGCGGGTGAGAGCCGGCCGACCTTGGGGGATGCGTCTCGCCCGCTGATTCGCTTCGCCGGTTGGCAACTGGACCTGACACGCCGGGAGTTGCGTTCGCCGGACCAGGTGATGATTCCGTTGTCGTCCGGGGAGTTCGACCTGCTGCTGGTGTTCGTCGAACACCCTCAGCGCGTACTGACCCGCGAGCAATTACTGAACCTGGCGCGGGGCCATAGCCACGACGCGTTCGACCGCAGCATCGACGTGCAGGTCAGCCGCCTGCGACGCAAGCTGGAGTTCGACACCAAGCGCCCGGCGATGATTCGCACGGTGCGTAACGGTGGTTACCAGTTCACCGTCGCGGTGACCCGCTCATGAAGCGCTTCAAACCCCGGGACACCGTGGCCCGCTGGATTGCCCTGACTATCCTGATTGCGATGCTCACCGCACTGGCCTTCAACGCGCTGTTCGTGCAACTGGCCGGCGTTTGGGCCAGGCCGCCGTTGGGTGAAACCGGCCTGTTGGAAAAAGTCGCGGTGATCGTGCGGATGATCGAAGCCGCAGAGCCTTCCCAGCGGCCACAACTGACGCAGGCGGTGGGCGACGACAGTTTCAACGTGAGTTGGTCGGCCACCCGTGGGGGGATTGATGTGCCGATTCTGGATGACCCGGGTTTTCATTCCGATCAGGTGTTCAAACAGCTGCTCAAGGGGCCGGAGCGGCGAATGGAGGCCTACGAGCCATCTGATTGGCCAGGCCCCGGCGGGCACTATGCCCTGGTGGTGCAACTGGTTGACCAGTCCTGGCTGATGTTCAGCGCGCCGTCCCGCAGTTGGGGGCTGGCGGAAGGCCCGCGAAGCCTTGTGGTGCTGATGCTGGTGCTGATCTCCACCGCGCTGGTCACGTTGATTGCCACCCGGCGTTTGGCCCGTCCGCTGCAACATTTTGCCCAGGGTGTACGACGTTTCGGCGCCGACTTTCGTGCGCCACCCATCGAACCGGTCGGGCCCCATGAAATCCGTCAGGCGATTCTCGCGTTCAACGGCATGCAGGCGCAGTTGCAGCACTTCATCCAGGACCGCACCCAGATGCTCGCGGCGATTTCCCACGACCTGCGTGCACCGCTGACCCGCCTGCGCCTGCGGGGCGAATTTATCGAGGATGCCGACCAGCAGCACCGCCTGTTCCGGGATGTCGACGAGATGCAGGCGATGATCAACACCGCTCTGGAGTTTTTTCGCGACGACGCGCGCCTGGAGCAGGCGACCCAACTGGACTTGGCCGAGTTGCTGCAAACGCTGATCGACGACTACCGCGACCAGTCCATCGACATCACCTTCAACGGCCCGCCGCGGCTGGTTTATTTCGGCCGGCCGCTGGGGCTTAAACGGGTGATGACCAATCTGATGGACAATGCGATCCACTATGGGCTCGCACCGGAAATCGAACTGCAACACAGCCCTGGACAGGTGACGGTGCGGGTGCTAGACCGTGGCCCCGGCATTCCGCAGGAGCAGCACGAACAGGTGTTCCTGCCGTTTTTTCGCCTGGAAGGTTCACGCAACAAAGGTACGGGCGGGGTCGGTTTGGGGCTCTCCACTGCACGGGCGATTGTGCTGGAACACGGTGGGACGCTGACCCTGGAAAATCGCCCGTGCGGCGGGTTGGCCGCCGTGGTGGTATTGCCGGTTTAGGAAGGCTTAAACGGTCATGGCAGATAGCCTTTTCCCAGGCCGGTCAGATTACCGTCATTCGACTTGGAATTTTGTTGGTTGGAGCTGTTACGCGAGGGCTCATCGTTTGGTTTGGGAGCCGGCTGAACAGGCTGAACGGGTTGAGTGGGTTGAGGCGATTGAGTGGGTTGATGGATGGTTTGGATATGGAAAGCGCCGCCAATGGTTGGAAAGATCATGGGTTTTTCTCTCACTGGATAGGGTGTGAAGTGTGTGCATTCAACTCCCTCTGAGTGCGTCCTGATCAGTGGCCTTGGCCCGGTCCAACGTTCCGGGCCATCGGGTTTCCATTTGCTTCGCCATCTCAATTGATGGGTGGTTTCAAGCCGGCTTGGGCACCGTAAACCGAAACTCACTGCCTCGGCCCAACTCACTTTCAGCCTCGATCCGCCCGCCATGCGCCTGGACGATGCCCTGGGTGATGTACAGCCCAAGGCCGCTGCCGGTGGGATTGTTTTCGGCTTGGGTCCAGTAGCGATCAAACACATGAGGCAACTCATCCGGGGCAATCCCTTCGCCGGAATCACGCACCGAAAACACAATCTCTTCGCTGGTACTCATGGCGCTGATGCCGATATTGCCCTGGCGTGGTGTGAACTTGATGGCGTTGCCGATCAGGTTCGACAGCACCTGGAACAGGCGCTCCGGGTCGGCGCTGATTTGCAGTCCGGGCTCGGCGTTGAAGGACAAGTCGATACCCTTTTCCATCGCCAAGGGCGCCAGCAATGAATACGCCTCTTCGAACATCTGGCTCACGTCCAGGGCCACCGGCTTGACGGTATAACGCCCGGCTTCGATCTTCGAGGTGTCGAGCAGATCCTCCAGCAGCACATTCATACGCGCTGCGGCTTGCTGCATGGTGTCGATGGCCGAGGAAATCCGCCGCGAGGTGTGTGGGCCATCGGAGCTGAAGGCTTTTTGCATCATGCCGCAGAGCATCGAAATGACCGTCATCGGGTTGCGCAGGTCGTGGGAAACCACCGCCACCAGTTCATCCCGGGCGCGCACGGCTTGCTGTTCGCGCAGCACCTGGCGGGCCAGGTCATTTTCCAGGGCCGAGCGGCGCAGGTCGTTGGCGGCGAAGCGGTCGCCGTGGCTCCACTTGGTGGAAATGCCTGCCATTTCCACCTTCCAGATTTCAAACGAGGTACGTGGGCGAAGGTGCAGGCCAGCGTCGGTGCTTTCCAGGTCCAATGGCTTATTCGGGTCGCCGCTCCAGTTGATGTTTTCCTTCACTTCAGGGCGAAACCACAGCACGCCGTTGTCCACCGGTTTGGGCAAACTCATGGCCAGCACGCCACTGGCGACGTGCTGATAGTCAGCCGCTGGCGGGTACACCGAGGCCAGGTTATGGCTGGCGAATACCGGCTGCCCGGTCTCTTGCAGCCACTTGTGCAGGGCGCGAATTTGTCCGGGTTCCGGGCAGTTACCGTAGCGGTGCAGTTGTTTGTCTTCGATGATCGCCACGCCGCCCGCCAGGGTCAGGTCCATCAGCAGTTGCGGACGTTGCGCCAGGCCGTCGAAGACGTTCGCCGGCGACGCCTGCATGGCCTGGTTGAGCAGGGCCAGGGCCGCGACCTTTTCTTCGCGCTGGCGGCTCAGGTCCAGGGCCTCCATGGCGCTGATCTGCAAGGACAGCACCTGGCCAATGGTCTGGCAGGCGGTGCGCAAATCATTCGGTACCAACAGTGGCTGGCGATTGCCACAACTGATCAAGCCCCACAGTTTGTCGCCAGCCATCAGGGAAATGCTCATGGACGACAGCACGCCCATGTTCTGCATGTACTGGCAGTGGATCGGCGACACGCTGCGCAGGGTAGCGAAGCTCAGGTCCAAAGGCTGTCCGGTGTCCGGGCGCAACCTGGGCACCAGGGGCACCGCTTCATAGTCGGCATTCGGGATGATCCGCAGCCAGTTGGTGCGGTACAGCTCCCGGGCTTGTTCGGGGATGTCGGAGGCGGGGAAGAACAGGCCGTTGAACAGTTCCATGGACGGTGCGGACGCTTCGGCGATCACCTGGCCGTGGCCTTCTTCCTCGAAGCGATAAATCAGCACCCGGTCGTAGCCGGTCATGGCCTGGATTTCGTTGACGCTGATTTCATACAAGGCTTGCAGGGTTTTCGCCGACTGCAGGCGTTGCAGCATCTTGCCCAGGTTGCTGGTTCGGCCATTGAGTGCCCGTGGCTGGAAGTCCTTGAGCCGTGGCTCGAACTCCAGCACCAGCACCTCCTGATGGCGGTGCAGCAACCCTTCGAACTCGCCACCGTTGAGGTTCATGTGCAGCGGCGGAGCGTCGAAGAAGCTGTTTTGCGTAACCATCGCCTGGACCGCTTCGGCATGTTCTGTGCCGATCAATGTGTGCAGTGGCTGGCCCAGCAGGGATTCCGGCGAATGATTGAACAGCTCGGCCACGTTGGCACTGACCTGCATGATATGCAGGTCGGGCTCGGACAAGGTCAGCAGCGCCCCGTGAGGCTGGATGGCCCCCGGGAAGCGGATGGGTTCGTCGGCACAGTTGGCAAGCAGTTCTTCAAAATCTTCGGGTTTCATAGCAGTACCTCCTGGCTGTCGAGCCATTGCTCGAAGCAGCTGAATGTTGAGCGGGCAGCATTCACCGCGCGCAGTTTGGCGTGCGCGTCGAGGGGCACATGGTTCAGGTAGTCGAGAAAATCTTTCCAGCGCCGACCGGTTTCGGCGCCATACACATTGAGAAACGCGCCACCGTTGTCGGCGTCCAGTCCTAGGCGCTGGGCCATTTCCCTGCGCAGGATTTGCCCGCCCAGGGTGGCGCCTTCCACCACATACAGCGCGCCGAGGCAGGCAGCAGGCGTGTCCAGAGGCGGTAGCGACGAGCAGTGGGGAAGGGCGGCGATGGCCGGTTCATCCAGGCCAAGGGCGTGGAGATCGGTCAACAAGGTGGGCGTTTTCAGGCGCAGCACCTGATCGAATCCCTCGGGGATCAGGCCACTGTCGTACAACGCTGCTTCCAGAGGGCTGTAGAACCCGTAGTACGCCTGAAGCAGGCGTCTGTAGCCATTATCATCCAGTTGCGGAGAGAAAAACGGCAAGCGTTTTTCCAGGGCGACGTGCAGTAAAGCTGTACCCGAGCGCAAGGCTTCAAGTACGGGGGGCGCACCAACGTCATGGACCTGTGAATGCATTCAGTAAACTCGAACTGGGGGCCTGCTGGCCATGTAGGGTTGCGTAACAACTGACCGCAGGAGCTGCCGCGAAGTTCGCTGCAGTTGATATCGCGACGCTATCAGTGCAAGGGCGGGCCCTTTAGCAAAGCCGATTGCACGCAGTCGAGCAGGCGCTCCGCACTCCACGGTTTGGGCAAGAACCGCACGGTGCTGCCCAGCTGTGACGCCATGGCGGTGTTACCCGAGGTCAGCAGCACGGGCAGTGACGGCCAGCGATGGGCGACCACCTTGCTCAAGTCGTAGCCATTGAGCAGGCCGGGCATCTGGATATCGCTGACAATCAGGTCCACCGGGTCACTGGTGCGCTCAAGAAAAATCATCCCTTCGTCTGCTGAGGGAAATGACGTCACGACTGCACCGAAATCCTCCAGTACATCCACCATCAACGAGCGAATGATTTCGTCGTCTTCCAGCACCAATATCGATGGCTGAGCCATGATCCTTACTCCACCATCCGGGTTAAGTAAGGTGGAGTGAGGCGCCGTTGATTAGGTTCGATTGAATGTATTTTTTGCGATGGGTGGTCATTTGGTTAGCTTTAAGTTGCGACAGGGCAGGGCGCCCCGCTTGCTAACCGTGTGAGGCATCCGCCACGATGCGCTGCGCGATGAAGCCGTGATGAGTGAGGCATGATTGCGCCAGTTGCGGGCAGTCACCTTGACCACATTTGGCGATGTGCCCTGGAATGCCCCGTTTTACCAGTGGCTGGGATTTCAGCAAGCGCTTGCCCTGGCGCCGGGTCACCGTTTGGCAGAGGCTCTGCGTGAGGAGTATCGTCACGGTTTTGCGCCGGGCAGTCGCTGTGCCATGTCGTGGCAAGTTGTCGCGTGTTAAGTAAAAGCCACCCCAAGGATTCTCATGTTTATCCGAAACCCCCTCGTCCCCGAACTCATCGTGACGGCCCTCACGAGCAGCCTCGACTTCTGGGTCACTCAGTTGGGATTCGACATCGCCTATCAGCGCCCCGAAGAAGGCTTTGCCTACCTCGACCTGCAAGGCGCGCAAATCATGCTGGAGCAATACGATCCGGATGCCGGCCAGTGGTTGACCGCACCGCTGGAAAAACCTCTGGGACGAGGCATCAACCTGCAAATCGATGTGCCTGCCGTGGCGCCTGTCTTGCAGCGTCTGGCTGCCATCGGCTGGCCGCTGTTCCGCGAGGTCGAAGACGTCTGGTATCGGGCGGGTGACGTGGAGGCGGGCCAACGGCAATTCATCGTGCAAGACCCGGATGGCTATCTGGTGCGTCTGGTGCAGCGGTTGGGCGAACGACCTGTGGGGAGCCATTCATGAAATACGCCGCGTTACTGGCCATTGCCTTCATCGGTGGGGCCTTCAGTCTCCAGGCCGTCGCAGAAGGCGATGCCGAAGCCGGTGGAAAGCTGTTCAGCAAAACCTGCGGCGGTTGCCATAGCGTCGGTGAGAACGCCCGGGGCGGTTTCGGGCCGCAGCTCAACGGCATTATTGGCCGGCCGGCTGGCACCACCACTGATTACCAGTATTCAGATGCGATGAGGAATTCAGGCGTGGTCTGGACGCGGGACAAGCTGGCCGCCTATATCGAGGCACCGAAAAAGGTGGTGAGCGGCACCCGGATGATTTTCTGGGGGATCAGCGATCAGGAGAAGATCGACAACTTGCTGGCGTACCTTGCGACCTTTCAGGCGCAATAAACACCGATCCCAAGACAAGGATTTCACTCCATGGTCGCACCGCATATCCGGGCGCTCGCGCTCTGCATCTTCCACCGCAACGGCCGAATTCTGGTTCACGAATTCCAGGATGCGGTGAAACAGCAGACAGTATTTCGTCCCATCGGTGGCGGCATCGAATTCGGTGAACACAGCGCCGAGGCGATCGTACGAGAAGTGCAGGAAGAACTGGCGCAGCCTATTCACAGCCTGCGGCTGCTCGGCACGCTTGAAAGTATCTTCACCTACGACGGCAACCCCGGGCACGAGATCGTCCAGGTCTACGATGGCCAATTTGCGGACCAGAGCCTGTACGAGCATCCGTACCTCGACGGTGCCGAAAGCAACGGTTTTGCGTTCAAGGTGAGTTGGAAGGACAGTTCAAGCTTTACTGCGCAGTCGCCATTGGTGCCGGAAGGGCTCTACGAACTCCTCAAGAACGCGGCTTTGCTGGATTGACCGATACTCCCTGTAGCGAGCGAGCCTACTCCCTCGCCACAGGTGAACGTTTAGCAGCTTTGCGGTGTTTCCCCGCGCGCCAAACGCGCATTGATGTCTTCGATCACCGCGGGCAGTTCGACAATGGTGTCGATCAGGTAATGCGGCCGTGAGCCTTCGAACATCTGGGTAATACGTGCACGCTCCAGCACCAGCTCATCAGCGGGCAGGGCCTTGTATTGCTCGTAGGTCAAACCCAGCGCATTGCCGGAGCAGGTCAGCGCGACTGTCCACATGCCTGCGCTGCGGCCTTCCAGAATCCCGGGCCAGGTGTCGTCGACTTTCACGCACGCGGCCACATCACTGATGCCCAACGCAATCACGTTGGCCAAGGCCTGCGCCGGATGTGGACGCCCATAGGGCACCTCATCGGTCGCCACCACGTGGTCGGCGACGTAGCCATTCTGCCGCGCCAGCTCGACCACCTTGGCCATCACCACCGCCGGGTACCCGGAGCAGGAGCCGATCTTCAAACCCTGTTCGCGCAGGTTTTTGATCGCCTCAAGAGCGCCGGGAATAACCGCCGAATGCAGCGCAATTTTCTCGATCTGCAACGGCATGAAGCGTTCATACAGTGCGGTGACATCCGCGTCGGTTGGCAAGCGATCAAATACCGCCCGATAACGCTCGGCAATCTGCGGCAGGTTGCACAGGGTGCGGATGTGGTCCCACTTGCCCATGCCCATCGGGCCGCGCGCTTCTTCCAGGGATACGGCGACGCCGAATTCGCCGAATGCCTCGACAAAAATCTGCGTGGGGGCGAAGGAGCCGAAGTCGACGACGGTGCCGGCCCAATCCAGGACCACGGCTTGCAGCTGGGAAGGTTGTTGGTAGTTCATGGCAAGTCTCCATTTTCAGGTGTGAGCAGGCCGTCCCTCTGTCGAAGAAGAGGTAAGTGCCTGGTGAGGGTTTAAACGGTTAAGGCGATCAGGTAACCGGGATCGGGCTGGCCTCGAACAACTCCGCGATCATCGGTCGGTTGCGCCGGATGCCCAGGCAACACAGGTGGTAGTCGATAAAAAACGGGTGGTCGACGAAGGTGATTGGCGTGGTGCCCGGGGTTTCGGCGTATTCCACCGCGGACACAAAACCGATGCCGATGCCCTTGGTGATCGCGTGCACGATGGCTTCGCGACTGTTCAACTGCATCACGCAGTTCACGGCGACGCCCTGGCGCTTGCAGCTTTCTTCCACCAGTTGCCGGGTGCGTGAGCTTTTCTCGCGCATCACCCACTTTTCGCGGCTGATCTGTTCCACGTGCACCTCTTTCTGTTGGGCCCATGGATGGTCATCGCGCACCACTGCAATGATCGGATAGCGTCGGTAAAGCTGGGTATCGAAGCGCTGGTCGAATTCCGAGAGGGCCAGGATCGCCACGTCGATATCGAAGTTGAAGAGCCGGTCCAGGGTTTCCTTTTCCGGGGAAAACGAGGTCTCCAGTTCGATGTCCGGGTGGCGCTGCATCAGCTCGTAGGTCAGGTTCATCGCGATCGGCGGCGACACCGCGCCCAGGCGCAGCAGCCCGGTCTTGCGCTGCTTGAAACTCTGCAACAGTTGCATGGCTTCATCCTCCTGGCCGAACAGCCCTTGGGTGATTCCGTAAAGGGCGTGCCCGGCCGCGCTCATCTCGATAAACCGCCCGCGACGGTGGAACAGCTCCACCGAGAACTGCTTCTCCAGCCCATTGACCTGCTCGCTGACCGTCGGCTGGCCGACGCTCAGGTACTCGGCGGCGAGGGTGAAACTGCCGGTCTTCGCCACTGCATGAAACGAGCGCAGCCACTTGTGGTACTGGTACATAAAAAGTCCTGTTCCTGAGGTCCGCCGGGCCGGTCATCAACGTCGGATAAACAACGCCACCACCGCGCTGCACAGGCAGGCCGAGGTCACGACGATGAAGATCAGCGAGGTGTTGCCGGTACTGTCGAGCATACTGCCGATCAGCGGTTCCGCCAGGCCGGCGAACAGATAGGATGAGAAGTTCATCACGCCCGTGGCCGTACCCGCACGTTTGGCGCCCACCAGGTCCGGGCACAGCGCCCAGAAACTCGAGGCCGGGCCGTACACGAAGAACCCGCAAAGGAACAAGGCGACCAGGCCGATTGCGCTGTGGGGCGGCAGGCTCCACATCCACAGGCTGGTGGCGGCGCCGAGGAACATGTACAGCATGATCGCCAGGTAGCGTTTGGAGCCGAACAACTTGTCCGAGACCCAGCCGTTGCTCAGGGCGCCGATGGCCATGCCCACCGGCAGGGCCACGGTGATCCACTTGGGGTCGATCATGCTGTCGCCGCTTTTCCAGTTGGCGCCCAGGAAATGCACCGGCACCCAGACGATCAGGCCGTAGCGGGCGGCGTTCTGGAAGCCCAGGGAGAGGGCGGCGATGATCAGTCGGGGGTTTTTCAGTACCGCCTTGTAGCGCTGCGCCGAGGTTTCGACTTCGCCGTGGGCCACTTCATGATTCTTGTCTTCGGCATTGGCCACGCCGGTATCGGCCAACGGTTCAAAGCCCAGGTCCTGAGGCCGTTCGCGGGCGACCAGGTAGAAAATGATGCCGCCCGCCAACATCAACAGCACCGGCAGGCGGAAGATCCAGCGCCATTCCAGTTGGAACACTTCCAGTACCACGATCGAGGTCACGTACGACAGGACTGAGGCGCATCCGGCGGCGAATACATAAAAGCCATACACCTTGCCGCGTTCGCCGGCGCTCCACCAATTGGAAATCAGCCGGCTGCCGGGCGCCCAACCGAGGGCCTGGAAGTAACCGTTGATGCCCCATGGCAGGATCAACCCGGCAAAGCCGCTGGCGAAACTGGTGACCCAGTTGGCCCCGCAGGACAGCACCGCGCCGAGGGTCATGATGCGGCGCCCGCCGAATTTGTCGGCGAGGTTGCCGTTGATGGCCTGGCCAATCGCATAGGCCCAGAGCATCGCGGCCGAGGCCCAGCCGAGGGTTTCCTTGGTCAGGCCGAACTCGGCCTGGATCCCGGGGATCGCAAACCCGAAAGTCTGGCGACCGGTGTAGAAAAACAGATAACAAAACATCGCGGCCAGCAGCATGCGCCACTGGGCAACGCGGAACGATGAGGTACGGACGGCAGGAACAGGCAGCACGTGTGCACGATTCATGATGTTTTCCTTATTGTTATTCGCCCCGGCGACCGCAGCCGCAGGGGGGCACTCTTGATAGGTGCAACAGGAAACGACTGAATTACGATGAGTCTAGGCCGCTTGCGCGCCGATGAAGTTCTTGCCGCGTGCGCCTTGCAGGGCGAAGCGGATCATCGCCTCGGCCTCGCTGGCATTCACGCCGTAGTCGGCAAACTCGGTCTTCACGTCCAGGCTGTGGAGGAAGTCGCGCAACTGCGCCTGGGCCTGGTGCAGGTCGGTACCGAATACCTGTTGCAGGGTGCGGTCCCGCGCGGCGTCATGCCCCCATGCCAGGCCCAGCACCAGCGGTAAGGTGAAGGAGCAGGCGATGCCGTGGGGCAAGCCGTGGTGCAAGGTCATTTCGTAGGAGATGGAGTGGGCGAGGGCGGTCTTGGTATTGGAAAAGGCCAGGCCGGCTTTCAGGGCCGCCAGCGCCATCCGCGAACGAAGTTCTTGATTGCCGAGGTCTCGCCGCAAGCGCGGCAGGCATTCCAGGATGTCTTCGATGGCGGAGATGGCGAAGGTGTCCGAGACCGGGTTGGCGTTGATGTTCCAGATCGACTCCAGCGCATGGGACAAGGCATCCAGCCCGGTGGACACCGTGACTCCGGCCGGCACCGTCAGCATCAACTGCGGGTCGATGATCGCCACTTTCGGCCAGGTGCAGTCCAGATGCAGCGAATACTTCTTGAGGCTCGCGGAATCCCAGATCGTCGCCCATGGCGTGACTTCGCTGCCGGTGCCGGCGGTGGTCGGTGCGGCAATCAGTTGCTTGTGACGCGCCGGTACGAAAGGTTTTCCGGTGGCCAGCAACGCCAGCAACTCGTCGAAATCCCCCGATTCGGTGCCGACGATCAACGCCTTGGCCGTATCAATCGCGCTGCCACCGCCGACGGCGACCACCACCTGGCAATCACCGGCCTGCTGCCAGAAACGCTCGTAGGTGTCGCGCAGTTGAGCCACGTCGGGGTTGGGCTGCACGTCTTCGATCACGTACACCAGGCGTTCACCCAGCAGGTCCTGGATGCGGTCAACCAAGCCGAGCCCGCGTGCTTCGGGGAAGGTCACGAGGGCGACGCTCTGGCCTTCGGTAAGGACGGCGAGTTCTTGCAGGCAGCCCCAGCCGAAGCGGGTGTCTACCGGGTTGTGGAATCGGGCAGTCATGGCGGGTTCCTGGTTTTTGTTATTGGAAGTGCCGCCATAGTCGGGGAGGGTGAGGTTGACCTCAAATCGATAGATTGGGGGGATGGATTGGCTGGGCCGATAGTAAGGCCCAGCCGCCAAGTGCCTTCAGCGCACGTTGCGGAACAACATCAACCGCGCACTCTCATGCAGCCCGCGCGTCAGTCCCTGCAAACGCTGGAACTCTTCCGGGTATTCCTGGGCCACATCTTCCCTTGGTGTTTGCGACGCCAGGTCATGCAGGGTGGGCGAGCTGCCGTCGTGTTCCATTTGCAGCAGGAAGTCCTTGGTCACGCCACCGATCAGCGGGAAGGTGCCTTCGCGTAATACCAACGGCACCACGCGCTCGCCCTCCGGCGCAGGCTGCTGGATATCCCGGCCCATTGCGCCATTGCGAAACGGAATGCCCGCCATGCCGGCGACGGTCGGCAGCAGGTCTGCCAGGCCGACGGCTTCTTCGATCACTCGGGGTTGTAGCCCGGGCGCGTGGATCATCATCGGCACGTTGTTGCTTTCCAGGCCAAGCTGCTCGAACGCCGGTGCCATGTGCGGGATCTGGCTGATGCGGGTGTTGTGGTCGCCAAAGAACACGAAGATGGTGTTGTCGTAGTAACCGCCGGCCTTGGCGATTTCCATCAGGCGGCCAATGTTGAAGTCCAGCAGGCGTACGGCGTTGTATTGCTCGACGCTGCGACTGCCCGCGGCCTGGACTTGTTCCACGGTCAGGTCATGCACCACGAAGCCGTCGTTGTTCTTGGGGATGGTGAACGGGCGGTGGTTGCCGGAGGTTTGCAGGTAGGCGAAGAACGGTTGGTCCTTGGGGATGGCGCGCAGCAGTTCGTCGCCTTCCTTGAACAGGTCCAGGTCGGAAACGCCCCACACATCCACCCGTGGCGAGCGCCAGTGGCTTTCGTCATAGAGCTTCACGCCGTCGATGCTCTGGCGGATCAGCGCGTTGATGTTCGCCCAACCGGCATTGCCGCCGATCATGTAGAGCTTCTGATACTCCTCGAACGCATTGATCAAGGTGTGTTGCCGGGTGATCAACGGGTTGCGGGTCGCGGTCTCCTGGCGCGTGACGTCGGGCACGCCGGTGATGCTTGCCCATACGGTTTTGGCGGTGCCGGTGACGGGCACGTAGAAGTGTTTGAAGAACCAGCTGTCCTTCGCCAGCTTATCGAGGTTCGGCGTGGGGTTCAGCGGGTTGCCGTAGGCGCCCACAGCGCTGGTGCCGAGGGATTCGAGCATCACGAAAATCACGTTCGGCGGGCGCTCAGCCTTGAGCCGATAAGGCTGCACGGCTTGTTCGCGGGCGAAGCTCAATTGCTCGGGATCGGGTTGGCTGACACCCAGGTAATCGGCAACTTGCGGATAATGCTCGCGCACCCGCGCCTCATCGAATTGCGACTGGCCAACCTTGAGGGTGTCGTACAAAAACAGCACCGGGTTGAGGCCCACGGCGGCGATCTGGTTATTGCCGGAAAAGAACGCGTCGCTCCAGCGCAGGGGCACCGGGTTTTCGAGATTGAGGTTGGCGACGCGGCCGAGCAGGGCCAGCAAGATCGCAATCACGCCGAGGGTGGCCACGGATGCAATGGTCAGCTTGCCGATGGGTTTGCGTTCGTCATCCAGGGTGATGCGTTCAAGGCGAACCAGTGCATAGGTCCACAGGCCGACTGCGGTAAGCCAACTCAAGGTTATCCACAGCACCGGGTAGGTTTCCCACACCATCTGCTGGGAAATCTGCGCGTCTTCCAGATAACGCAGCACCGTGGCGTTGATGCGCACACCGAGGTAGGCGTAGTGGCCGAAGTCGATGATGTACACCAGCCCGACGATGCCCAATGCCAGCAGCAGATAACCCCGTGCCAGCCAGCGCAATGCCGGCACAGTCAGCAGGTTCCAGCGCGGTAGCCAGGCAAGCAGTGCCAGCGGTAACAGGATCAGCACCGCCAGGCGCAGGTCGAAACGCAGGCCGATGCCGAGGGTTTCCAGCAGTGCATCTTCCCGGAGATCGACTCCGGAAAACGCCAGTACAAACACCAGCCGCAGTGCGGCCAGCAACGCAAATACCAAACCGATCGCGCCCACGCCGTAGCGCAGGCGGCGCGAGTACAACCATCCCATCATTGACCTCTGTGCAGTTTTAAAAGAGGGCGCCAGGCAGCCAGCGCCAGCATCCACAACCCGGCCACCAGGCAGTAGCCCGTCAGCAGTGGGTCGATCAGATAGTCCCAGTAGTTTTCCGAGGCCTTGAGCCGCAGCGCAAAAGCCAAAGTGCCCGCCGCGAGCATCCACACGGCCAAGGTATTACGCAGCCAGAGCATCAACAGCGCTGCCATGCCGATCAGCACAATCATCGGCCGGGGATTGAAACCCCAGCGGTACGGATCGAAGTAGGTCAGGCCCATCGTCGCGGGGTACAGCGCCAGGCTGAGTGCGCCAAACAGCAGCAACAACTGGACCTTCTGCGGGCGCTGGAGCGGCTGCACCACGCCCAAACGGCACAGGCTGACCCACGCCAACAACACCAGGGTGCTGATGGCCAGGTCGTCGGTGAAGCTGCGCACATACGCCGCCAGCGGCAGTTCGTTGACCGGGATAAAACTTACCACCACCAACACCGGCAGCAACCACGGCCGCCAGGGCGCGGTCACGCGCAACAGGCTGAGCAGTACAAAACCCAACAACACAAAACTCAAATGCGCTTGCCATATAGAAAACATCACAGGCGCTCCGACAGCCAGGCTTCGTTGAAGCTGACATGTTTGATAAAGGTGTTATTCCACGAGTACACCAGGTGGTACATGCCGTCCGGGCTGCGGCTGAAGTACGGGTACTCGTATTCGAAATCGCAGCCACGGGGTTTGCACACCCGGTAATCCAGGCTGCTGAGGAAGCGTTGCTCCAGCGGCAGGCGCCGGGCACCGCTGGATTCGCGGAAGCCTTCGCCGATGATTTCTTTGTAGGCCGCGGGGGAGAACGGCTGCCCCAATGGGTCGGGGGATTGGTCCAGTTCCACCACCGTGCGCCAATGGTTGAGATTGGCATCGGTGCCGTACAGGCTGAGCTTGAAGCGGCCGTCCTGCAGGTCGTTGAGGGCCACCAGCAAACCGTCGCCTTCGGTGCTGACTGCCGCCAGCGAGGAGTTGGGATTGGAGGGCTCCAGCGGATAAGGCTCGCTCCAGGTTTGCCCGGCGTCTTCGGTGCGGCTGGCGAGCACGCGGTGATGGGTTTCGCCGGCGTAACGCAACATGGCGATGGCGCGCTGGCCGTCCTGCGGGACGATGGTCGGTTGCAGCGAGTTTTTCCCACGGCTGATACGGAATTTATCGATCACCGCACCGTCGGCGCTCAAGTACAGGTACTCGGCGAATTTGCCCATGAACTCGTGGTACACCGGCAGGCCGATGGAGCCGTCGGCATGGAACACCGGTGCGGCGCGCACCAGGGTGCTGATGTTGAAGAAAGGCGAGGTGATCAGTTGGCGAGGTGCCGACCAGTTTGTGCCGAGGTCGTCCGAGACCATCACATTGATCGCGCTGGTGGCCCAGCCGCCCACCGATACCGAGACGTAGAACATCCACAGGCGATTGTCCGGTGCCAGGGCGATCACCGGGTTGCCCAACTTACGGATGTAGCGGTGGGTGCCGTCGCGGGTGCTTTCGCGGGTGGCGAGTACTTGCTCCGGGCCCCATTCGGCGCTTTTCGCGTCAAAGCGCGCGGTGCGTACCTGCACATCGGCGGCACCTTCGCGGGAACCGGCAAACCACACGGCCATCAGGTCGCCGCCGGGCAGGGCAGTGACCGAGGAGGAGTGCACAAAGTCATTGAGCTGCGAGGAGACGAAGCGGCTGCTGTATTGTGGGGCGGCCGCCGCGGGGGACGTGTCCTTGCCAGCTTGGGCAAACGGCGCCAGCACGTGGGGCGGGTGACTGGTCCAGGCAGCTAGAAACACCAGTAGCAGACTGCAGATCGTTAAAGGCGCGCGTATCGAAAACGTGTCGGAAAAAGGCTTGTTGCGCACAGAAACACTCTCAACAGGCATAGGAGGTTTCACTGTGCAAAACCAACCTTAGCGAAAGCTTAGTTGGCAACGACCCGTAACATCTTTCCGGGAATAGACGTCGGCAGAACCCTGCATGATGCGGCCGGTTTCTACAGAGAATCTCTCATGCGCCTGCTGCTGGTAGAAGATGATCGTGCCCTCGCCCAAGGTATCCGCGTGGCCCTTAGCGCCGAAGGCTACACCCTGGACTGGCTGCAAGACGGCGTCAGTGCCCTGCACGCGTTGCGCAGCGAAAGCTTCGATCTGCTATTGCTCGACCTCGGCCTGCCGCGCCTTGACGGCCTCACACTGCTGCAAACCCTGCGCGCCGAGCAATATGACCTGCCGGTGATGATCCTCACCGCCCGCGACGACACCACCGAACGTATCGCCGGCCTGGATGCCGGCGCCGACGACTACCTGGTCAAACCCTTCGACGTCGAAGAGTTCAAGGCACGCGTCCGCGCCCTGTTGCGCCGCAGCCAGGGCCGCGCGCAGCCGTTGCTGGAGCATGCGGGCGTCAGCCTGGACCCGGCGACCCAGCAGGTCAGCTATCAGGGCCAGGACATTGTGGTCACGCCGATGGAATACCAACTGCTGCATCAACTGATGGTGCGCCCCGGCAAAGTCGTCACCCGCGAACGGCTGTCCCGCGCGCTTTATGGCTGGCAGGACCGCGTCGAAAGCAACACCCTCGAAGTCCTTATCCACAACCTGCGCAAAAAACTCTCCACCGAACTGATCCGCACCGTGCGCGGCGTTGGCTACGTGGTGGAACTCAAGGCATGAACTCGGTCCGCGCGCGCATCCTCATCCCGGTACTGGTGTTGATCCTGTTGGGCGATGGCCTGATCAGCTGGCTCGTCCTGCGGGACAGCCACCACGAAATCGAAGAAGTCTACGACGCCCAACTCGCCCAAAGTGCCCGTTTATTGCAAGGCGTATTGCGCCAGCGCGACCCCGGCGATGCCGACTTGGACCGCCTCTACCAGGCTTTCGACCAGGCCATGAGCCGCGTCGGCGAAGACGGCGCTGCGCACCCTTATGAAACTCGCCTGACCTTCCAGGTATGGCGCACCGATGGCCAACTGCTGGTGCGCTCCACCGACGCGCCGATCCTCAACACACCGCCCACCACCCTCGGGGCTCACGACCTGATGGAGAACGGCAACGACTGGTGCGCGTTCATGCTTGCCGACATGCAACAAGGCCTGCTGATCTGGGTGGGCGAGCGCGACGACATTCGCCAGGACGTGATCCAGCGCATCATTCGCCACACCCTCTGGCCGATCCTGATTGGCGTCCCGCTGCTGGCGGTGTTGATCTGGCTGACCATCGGCTGGGGCCTCAAGCCCCTTCGCGCCATGGCCCAGGCAATACGCGGGCGGGATAGCGAGACATTGCGCCCGCTGCAACTTGAACCGTTGCCGGCGGACCTGGAACCAATGCAAACCGCGCTGAACCGCCTGCTGGTGCAGGTGGATGAGTTGCTGGAGCGCGAGCGACGGTTTATTGCGGATGCGGCCCACGAGCTGCGCACGCCGTTGGCGATATTGCGCATCCATGCACAAAACGCCCAGAGCGCCGGGACATTGGAACAGCGTCAGGAAGCGCTGGATTTCCTGGTGAGTGGCGTGGACCGCGCGACTCGGGTCGGCAGTCAGTTGCTGACCATGGCGCGGATCGAGCCGCAGTTGAACAACACCGTTCGCGTTCGTGTGCCTCTGACGGAGTTGGTACGCGAAGAACTTGCGGAACTGACGCCCCTGGCGATGGAGAAGGGCGTTGAACTGGTGTTGGAAGGGGATGAGGAATGCTGGATTGAAACGGATCCGGTAGCGTTGGCGATTGCTTTGCAGAACCTGGTGACCAATGCGCTGAATTTCTCGCCGGCGGGGAGCGAGGTGCGGGTGTTGGTGCGGGGGACGGATTCGGGAGGGGTGCAGCTGTGTGTGGAGGATGCGGGGCCTGGGATTGATGAAGGGGAGATTGGGCGGTTGTTCGAGCGGTTTTATAGTCGCGGGAATGCGAATGGAGCGGGGTTGGGGCTGGCGATTGTGCAGATGATCGTGGGGAAGATTGGGGGGCGGTTGGAGTTGTATAACCGGGAGGTGGGTGGGTTGTGTGCGCGGTTGAGTTTTAGCGACAGGGCGGTTTGAAAAAGGCCGTCGTTAGCAGCACAGCTGTTAAGGCAAGACTATGTTGTCGTGCTGAATAAATGCGGATGCTCTGTCTGGAATGCTTTGAACGTCTTGTACTTCCAGCGATCGCCGCCTGGATCTTCATCCGATGAACTGACCTCGCCGAAATACCAATGCTCTGACTCAAACTGTTCTCCGTCCTCATCTTCGTGGGTGAAGTGAAAGCCCACCTCTTGTAGGCCTGGGGGGATGATCAATCCCCACTCGCTTGCAAGGCTTCTGCCCGTTATTCGGGTTTGGCGGAAGTAGTCGTAGTCGAAGGGCAGGGTGGAGCCGAGGTAGCGGTTTTTGTCGATGTAGACGCAGACTTCGCTTGAGAACATGTCGGGCACCAGAATGGCTGCCACGACCCAGCATTCAGGTGTGTCATCGGGCCGGGCTTGAATCAAGTGAGCGGCGGCGTTGATCAATTGTTGGGCGCAGTGTGCCTGGATCGCCGGGGTGGTTTGCTTGCCTTCGACCAGGGTTTCTATGACGGGAATTTTGAAGTTTTCAAACCCTCGCCTCACCGGGAAGTGTTCTAAAAACCAGCCTTCGAAATTGTCTGCCCATCGGCTGATTGCGCGCAGGCGCCTGGGGATGTTGCGGAGTTTTTTGTCTGACAGTGCAAGACGACGCATGAGCTATGACCTTCTGTTATTTCTAATGTTGAGATTGGTTTCACTCGTCACAGGCGAGGTAGAGCGACGCTTTTTTTGGAAAAACCTGTGAAGTGAGGTCTTCAATGTCTTTGATCTGTTTCGCTGTAAGCAGATAGTCGTAGAGGCCGTCACTCTCTGTTTGCCAGCCTATGATGGGTCGCAAATCTTCAGCTTTCACATTGAGGGGGATTTCAGCCGAGATTTCGTCGCTTCCAGTGGGTACCACATATATCAAGTGCCTCATGGCTCTATCCTTCGCGTGTCGTCTGCGTCTTTGGTTTGTTCGCCTGTTATCGGGTCGAATTCGCCCAAGTGTTTCCCTCGGTGGTTATATTTTTCGACCTTTCCTCGTTCGAAGTCCCATTCATAAATGTAGCTATTGGCCTCTTTCCATCGAGGCCTAAGTCCTCCGCCACCCTTTATTGGCGTCTTGGCTTTAGCACGAACAGTATTAGGAAAAGCGGGCAGGAATTTTGGTTTTGGGTGGTACATATGATCACCCGGCCGAACGCTAACAACCACATACAGCGGCCGAACCCCCGACTCCACCGGAAACACCAGAATAAAATCCCGATACTCCGGCGGATAAATCGGGTTCACCAAAATCTGTTTGGCCGCCTCAGTCGGCGGATAAATCCACATCACTGGTGCTTGCGGTGCAGCCTCCAATGCCGGTATGCCAAGGGTGTCGCCAGGATTAATGGCCGGCGTCCAAATCAGCTCCACACCCTCGCCAAGATCCGCAACGAACTGACTGTCACGACTCTGAAACTGCACCACATCGATCATCTGCCAGTCGGTATTTTTATCGGTGTAAAACCCATACCCCTTCAGCGTCCCATCGCCGCGTTGCTCGATATGCAAACGCATCCGCGAGCGGGCTTTTTGCAGGTGACGAAGTTGTTCTTCGCTATAGAGCGCACTGTCGCCAAGCTCCGACGGCCAGGCCAGCGCCACCAGCCCTGCAAGCAAACCCCCAGCGGCGGCACCTACCGCCGCAGCCGCGGATTCCAACACGGCTGTGCGCAATACAAGCTGGCCAAGCCCAGCGGGCAGGGCACTGCCACTGATCTTCCTGAGGGACACGCCGCCGTGGCTGTCGACCTCCCGTCCGCCTAACAGCGTGAAGTGGCCGTAGTCCTTGATCAGCTCAAGCGGCACATAACCGGTGGGGTTGTTGTAGCTGATGATCCCGTCGGGCAACTGGCACGACTTGGCGAATACATGGCCTGGAATCCTAGCGGGTTCAGGCGATGGCGGGGGAGGCGCTTCATACAAATCAATAAACGGTGAATACGGCACTCGCATCGGCTGCGGAGTCAGGATTCGCCGCTTCAGCTGCTCTTCTTCAGTAATTGGATACGCGCGCTCTGTCATGACGGCTCACTTCCCTGTGCAAGGAAGCGAGCCTATGAGAGCGGAGGCGAACCTGAAATTCCCGTTGTTCGATGGTGTGCGTGGGAAAACTCACTTTCTGAACGGGTGCTCACCTCCTAATCAGGTGTAGGAAGCTTCCAGTTCGTGTGCAGGCGTCGAAAAACCGGTGTGTCGATATGCTACGGTCGTGCGCCATAAACGATAGGGATAAGGCGAGTGCCTGCCCTCAGTGGAAATTGGACAGGACGCCAGTTGATGATTTATGAAGATGTAGACCCGCAACTACTCGCCTTTTTGCATAACCCTATGGCGAACACGACTGCCCTCCCGCCAGCTGGCAAACGCCTCACCTGGCGCAGTCGAATGATTTACAAAATACCCGCACTGCGTCGGCTGATTTGTCCCGAACAGGTTCAGGCAATACTCTGGGAAAAACTTAAGGCAAACCTGGAACAGGCTCGACAATCGCTGCCGCAGTATCTCTTCGAAGACAACACACCGCTCAACCCTAATACGGTGCACCGGTTCACAGATCAACTGGGCAGCTATTTCAGAATTGAGGTGGCGTCTGCAGGTCATGGTGCGTCATCAGCGCCGGGAAGTGATACGTACGCTGATTTTAGTAAGGCCTACACATGGGCGGCGCTTGAATATACGTGCAACAGGATTGCCGAAAACCTGCAGCTGCGAGCCGTACATAACTTATCCATCCTGAAGAATGCTAACTTGTGGTTGTGTTATTACCTGAGTGAAATCTATTTTCTTATGGGGCATGGACTTCTGACAGCCAGGTTGGTTGGCCGTACTCTCCATATTGTACCTACTGCTAAACTACAGCGACGGATCAAGGGATATTGGCTGGCGGAGGTTACTGAGGCTAATTCTAAAATCAGTGACACACGCACACTGTATGACATGGCGGAGCTGTTGCAGAAACATGGCCGTTTGACTCCGGCTTTGCGTGGGCTTTTGGTGGATCAGACTATCGATAAGTGCCTGTCTATACATTCGGAGTACTTGTCCGCCGCCATGACCCGGCATCCCAAGTATCATTACTTGCGAGAAATAGTCGATTTTGCCGTTCACCTGGAGCTGCGTGTGATGTCGGGCGAACGTACAACCGACGAAGCTTACCTGAGGACTATTGTCAGTCCTGCCACGGTGGATATGATCAACAGTGCCTTGGCCGGACGCGCACCAACGTTGGACTCCGCCAGCAGTTTCATAGAATACAAGGGCGGCATGTATGTGCGGGGAGCGCTAAACTTTAAGTATGGGTTGAGAAAGTTCGTCAGGTATTTGCTGGGTACGGCAACCGTCAACGGAAAAGAGGCGGACTTTGGCCAATTGCTCGGAGCCGGCTTCGAAAAAGACTACGTTTTAAATTACATTAAAAAACTTAATGACCCGCGCCTGGAAGTGTTTGGGGAGTTCAAGCCGGGCAATAATGCGAAAATCAAGGGGTATGATATTGATTTGATAGTTCGGGACGTGGAGGATGATATTTATTACTTTATTCAGGTTAAATATCAATTGTCGGAAATTCCAACCTATCTTTCGGAGCAGTGCCAGCTATTTCTAAATGCTAATTTTCGTACCGGATTCGTCAGACAGTTGGCCGTGCTCAGGGACACTCTTTCCGACGAAAGTATTCGCCAGAAACTGAGCCAGCATGGCTTGGCCGGTGCTCATGCGGGTAATAGTCACTTCGTGTTGTTGCACAATATCCCCTTCCTGAACTTTTATGAGCTGGATGGTATTTTCTTTTATGAGTGGAACCTGCTTCGGAATATTCTCCGTGATGGGCGGGTGCAGGTTCGAAAAGATCAACACATTACCGAAGAGCGAGTGTTGAGCAAGCCACGGATGCACCGGCCTCAGGAGATGGTAGACGCTTACTTCAACGAGTCGCAGAGCGGAAGGCAGATGACCGAGCACTATGATGTCTATTGCAGGGCTAATACGCGCTTTGTTTTCGATGAGCTGGACGTGATCTGCAAACTGTTATGAGGTCCAGTGGTTTGCCCCTGAGCAGGCGTGATTGTTTACGTCCAATCACGGGCAAGGCTGGCTCCTTCAATGGTTTTTTCAGGTAGTCCTGAGCAGGGTATTAGCTCAGAGCACATGCCTTGAAATCACCCTCGATATCTCAACAATCGACGTCTTCCCCGTGAACTCAAACTTCACTTTCCCCACCGCCGAAAAGTAAATCTCCAGCTCCGAATCCAGATCAAACGTCCCGGACGTTTCCACTGAATACGCGACGATGTTTTTGTACGGCAGGGAGGTGAAATCCTTCTTGCTGCCGGTAATCCCTTGCACGTTCACCGCGATGATGCGCTTGGTGGTGAACACCACCCCATCGCGCATGGCCTTGTAGGAATCGATGACCTGCTCATCATCCAGCAGCAGGGACGAAACGCGTTCGGCGTATTCGTTGTTTTGTTTGAGTTTGAAGAAGCCTTTGTTGTTGAAGTCGATCATTTGCCTTTCCTTGGGTGAGCGGTGCGGTAAACGTACGCGCCGGTGTATGACGTTTTGCTCGCGGATCTGTATCTAACGGCCTTCCTTTTATCGCCCTACCATGGCGCCAACAACCCGCAGGCCATTACAAAGTTTTACGTCGCCAAGGAGTTACACCATGCCCGAGATGTCCAGTCTGCTCGCCTACGGCCTGATTTCGCTCGGCATGGTACTGACGCCCGGCCCGAACATGATTTACCTCATTTCGCGGTCGATCTGCCAGGGCCGAATGGCCGGGCTGATTTCCCTGGGCGGCGTTGCATTGGGGTTTGTCGTTTATATGTTCTGCGCGGCATTGGGCATCACGGCGTTGGTGATGGCGGTTCCCTATGCCTACGACGCGCTGCGACTCGGCGGGGCGTTGTATCTGGTGTACCTGGCCTGGCAGGCAGTCAAACCAGGCGGCCGTTCGCCGTTCCAGATTCGCGACCTGCCCAAAGACAGCCCGCGCAAGCTGTTCATGATGGGCTTTGTCACCAACCTGCTGAATCCCAAAGTCGCGGTGATGTACTTGTCGTTGCTGCCTCAGTTTATCGACCCTGACGGCCACGCCAGTGTGCTCTCGCAATCCCTGGTACTGGGCTTTACGCAGATTATGATCAGCGTGAGCGTCAACGCGCTGATTGCCGTTATGGCAGGCTCGATTGCAGGACTTTTCATCCGCAAACCCGTCTGGCAAACCGTGCAGCGCTGGTTGATGGGCTCGGTTCTGATGGGCCTGGCCGTGCGCATGGCAGTCGAAGGGCGACGCTGACTTGCGCGTTACAGGATGGCTTTCAGGTAATCCTTGAGTGCGTTGAGCGGAGCATTGAGTGCTTCAAGTGTCGTCGCTTGGCGCACACCCACCGCGAGCCGTTGCAGCTCGCGGCCCATCACGGTGTTTGCACCGCCCAGGGATTCGAGCGCCAATAGCAGGCACTCGTCGATTTTTTGCTGGATGGCCTTGATATCGCCCTTGCGCACCAGCAAGCCAAACACTTCCCGCTCATAGCCGTCCATGACCGGGTCATCCCGCAGAATCGGGCTTGCGCCTTCGGTCTCGTGCACCAGCTTGAGCGCAAAAAGCGCAACAGCTTCCAGCGTCAGTTCCATGGTCAAGGTTCCTCTTCTCTCGCGTTCGCCCGCCCATCATCACTTTCCTGCAGGCGAAAAAAAAGACCTTGAATTTCAAGGTCTTTTTTTAAGATGGTGCCCCGAGGGAGACTCGAACTCCCACTCCTTTCGAAAACGGATTTTGAATCCGCCGCGTCTACCAATTCCGCCATCAGGGCTCAATGGCGGCGAAGTATAGAGATGAGATTACCGTTGGTCAATCACGTTTCATGGTCAATTTTCACTATTTCCGCTAGACTTCCCGGCCCTGCTAGACGAACCCCATCATGCGCGTTGCTGACTTTACTTTTGAGCTCCCTGATTCGCTGATCGCTCGCCATCCTTTGGCCGAGCGTCGCGCCAGTCGACTGCTGACCCTGGACGGGGTCAGCGGTGCCCTCGCACACCGTCAATTCACTGATTTGCTTGAGCATTTACGCCCGGGCGACTTGATGGTTTTCAACAATACCCGGGTGATTCCGGCACGGCTGTTTGGCCAGAAAGCGTCCGGCGGCAAGCTGGAAATTCTGGTGGAGCGGGTGCTGGACAGCCATCGCGTGCTGGCCCATGTGCGCTCCAGCAAGTCGCCGAAACCGGGTTCGAAGATTCTTATCGATGGCGGAGGTGAAGCTGAAATGCTGGCCCGTCACGATGCGTTGTTCGAGCTGGGTTTTGCCGAGGAAGTGTTGCCGCTGCTGGAGCGTGTCGGCCACATGCCGCTGCCTCCTTATATAGACCGTCCGGATGAAGACTCGGACCGCGAGCGCTATCAGACGGTGTATTCCGAGCGTCTTGGCGCGGTGGCCGCACCGACGGCGGGGTTGCATTTCGATCAGCCGCTGCTGGAAGCGATTGCCGCCAAGGGCATCGAGTCGGCCTTTGTGACCCTGCACGTGGGGGCCGGCACGTTTCAGCCGGTGCGTGTGGATAACATTGAAGACCATCACATGCACAGCGAATGGCTGGAAGTCAGTCAGGCGGTCGTGGACGCGGTCACTGCGTGCAAGGCGCGCGGCGGGCGTGTGGTGGCGGTCGGTACCACCAGCGTGCGGTCGCTGGAAAGTGCGGCGCGCGATGGCGTGCTCAAGCCGTTCAGTGGCGACACCGATATCTTTATCTACCCGGGCCGCCCGTTTCACGTGGTCGATGCCCTGGTAACCAATTTCCATTTGCCGGAATCCACGCTGTTGATGCTGGTGTCGGCATTTGCCGGTTATCCCGAAACCATGGCCGCTTATCAAGCCGCCATCGATAACGGATACCGTTTTTTCAGCTACGGTGATGCGATGTTTATCACCCGTAATCCGGCGCCGCGCGGCCCAGAGGAACAATCATGAGTCGTATGTCGTTTGAATTGCTGGCCACGGATGGTAAAGCTCGCCGCGGCCGTTTGACTTTCCCTCGCGGTACCGTCGAGACCCCGGCCTTTATGCCGGTCGGTACCTACGGCACGGTAAAAGGCATGCTGCCACGGGACATCGTCGCCACCGGCGCCGAGATCATCCTGGGCAATACCTTCCACCTGTGGCTGCGCCCGGGCACCGAAGTGATCAAGAAGCACGGCGACCTGCATGACTTCATGCAGTGGAAAGGCCCGATCCTGACTGACTCCGGCGGTTTCCAGGTGTTCAGCCTGGGCGCCATGCGCAAGATCAAGGAGGAGGGCGTGACCTTCGCCTCCCCGGTGGACGGCGCCAAGGTGTTCATGGGGCCGGAAGAGTCGATGCAGGTCCAGCGTGACCTGGGCTCCGACATCGTGATGATTTTTGACGAATGCACGCCGTACCCGGCCGATGAAGATGTGGCGCGGGTGTCGATGGAGCTGTCGTTGCGCTGGGCCCAGCGTTCGAAGAATGCCCATGGCGATAACACCGCTGCCCTGTTCGGTATCGTGCAGGGCGGCATGCATGAAAGCTTGCGCAAGCGCTCGCTGGAAGGCCTGGACAAGATCGGTTTCGACGGCCTGGCCATCGGCGGTCTGTCGGTGGGCGAGCCCAAGCACGAGATGATCAAGGTGCTGGACTACCTGCCGGGCCTGATGCCGGCTGACAAACCTCGTTACCTTATGGGCGTTGGCAAACCGGAAGATCTCGTAGAGGGTGTGCGCCGCGGTGTGGACATGTTCGATTGCGTGATGCCAACCCGTAATGCCCGCAATGGGCATCTGTTCATCGATACAGGCGTGCTGAAGATCCGTAACGCGTTCCATCGCCATGATGAATCGCCGCTGGATCCTACCTGTGACTGCTACACCTGCCAGAACTTCTCGCGCGCTTATCTGCACCATCTGGACAAGTGTGGGGAAATGCTGGGTAGCATGTTGAATACCATCCACAATTTGCGTCACTACCAAGTCCTGATGGCTGGTTTGCGCGAGGCTATTCAACAGGGTACATTGGCCGCCTTCGTCGATGCCTTCTATGCCAAGCGCGGGCTGCCTGTGCCGCCCTTGGACTGAGTTTTCCGACCCTAAGATTCACTATTTGCAACTGGAGTGCTAAATGAGCTTTTTTATCTCTAATGCCATGGCTGATGCCGCTGCACCGGCCGCTGCCGGCCCATTGGGCGGTGGTTTTGAGTGGATTTTCCTGGTCGGCTTCCTGGTCATCTTCTACCTGATGATCTGGCGTCCACAGGCCAAGCGCGCCAAAGAGCAGAAGAACCTGCTGGGCAGCTTGCAGAAAGGCGACGAAGTCGTGACCACTGGCGGCATCGCCGGCAAGATCACTAAAGTGTCCGACGCTTTCGTGGTCCTGGAAGTCTCCGACACCGTAGAAATGAAGTTCCAGAAGGGCGCCATCGCCGCCACGCTGCCAAAAGGCACGCTGAAAGCGATCTAAGTTCCAACCTTTACCAATCGACGGGGCGCGCAAGGCGCCCCGCGTTATAAGCGGGCGGCGTGATGCTGAACAAATACCCTCTGTGGAAATACGTACTGATCCTGGCGGTGCTGGCGATCGGTTTTATTTATTCCGCTCCCAATCTCTATCCTGATGACCCGGCGATCCAGATCACGGGTGCCAGCACTGCGTTGCAGGTCAATCAGGCTGATCTGGACCGCACGAGCAAAGCGCTCACCGACGCGGGCATCCAGGTTAAAGCGGCAACCTTGGCAGCTGACGGTAAGGGCGGTTTGTTGCGCCTGACCAAGCAAGAAGACCAATTGCCGGCCAAAGACGTTGTGCGCAAGGTCATGGGTGATGACTACGTCGTCGCGCTGAACCTGGCACAGACCACGCCAAAATGGCTGCGCGCGATTGGCGCGCACCCGATGAAGCTGGGTCTGGACTTGTCCGGTGGTGTGCACTTCCTGCTGGAAGTGGACATGGACAAGGCCCTCGACGCTCGCCTGAAAGTCTACGAAGGCGATGTGAAGAGCCTGCTGCGTAAAGAGCGCCTGCGTTATCGCAGCCTGCCGCAGCTCAACGGCGCCATCCAGCTGGGCTTTGCTGACGAAGCAACCCGCGAACAGGCCCGTGCACTGATCCGCAAGAACTTCAACGATTTCGACATTGTTCCGGCCGACCTCAATGGTCAGGCGGTACTGCGTCTGGCGATGACCCCGGCCAAGCTGGCGGAAATCCGTGAATACTCCATCAAGCAGAACTTGACCACGGTACGTAACCGCGTCAACGAGCTGGGTGTGGCCGAGCCGATCGTTCAGCGCCAGGGTGCCAACCGCATCGTGGTTGAACTGCCGGGCGTGCAGGACACTGCTGAAGCCAAGCGTATCCTGGGTAAAACAGCCAACCTTGAATTCCGCCTGGCGGCTGAGCCGGGTGCCACCCGCGCCACTGCCGAGGAATTCGAATTCCGTGAAGGTGGTCGCCCACCTGCGCTGATCGAGCGTGGCTTGATCATCACCGGTGACCAGGTAACCGACGCCAAGGCTGGTTTTGGCGAGCACGGCACGCCAGAAGTGAACATCCGTCTGGATGGTCATGGCGGCGAACTGATGAGCCGCGCAACCCGCAGCAACGTCGGTCGCAGCATGGCGGTGATCTTCATCGAACAGCGTCCTGTCACCACCTACACCAAGCAAGTGGTCGACGGCGTAGAGAAAGACGTACCGGTACAAACCTTTAAAGAAGAGAAGAAGATCATCAGCCTGGCGACCATCCAGTCGCCACTGGGTGCTCAGTTCCGCATCACTGGCCTGAACGGCCAGGGTGAGTCGTCTGAACTGGCGCTGCTGCTGCGTGCCGGTGGCCTGGCGGCCCCGATGTACTTCGCTGAAGAACGTACCATCGGCCCGAGCCTGGGTGCTGACAACATCACCAAGGGTATCGACGCTGCACTGTGGGGCATGCTGTTCGTCTCCTTGTTCATCATCGCCATCTACCGCTTCTTCGGCATCATCGCTACCGTCGCACTGGCGGGCAACATGGTGATGCTGTTGGCCCTGATGTCGCTGTTGGGTGCAACGCTGACCCTGCCAGGTATCGCCGGTATCGTACTCACCATGGGTATGGCGGTAGACGCCAACGTACTGATCTTCTCGCGTATTCGTGAAGAGATCGCTGCGGGCATGACCGTACAGCGGGCAATCAACGAAGGCTTCGGCCGGGCATTTACCGCGATTCTCGACTCCAACCTGACCACTCTGTTGGTCGGCGGGATTCTCTTTGCCATGGGCACCGGCCCGGTCAAAGGTTTTGCGGTGACCATGTCCCTCGGTATCTTTACCTCGATGTTCACGGCCATCATGGTGACCCGCGCAATGGTCAACCTGATCTTTGGCGGACGTGACTTCAAGAAGTTGTGGATTTAAGGGGCTGCCATGTTACGTACAATCAACTTCATGGGCGTTCGCAACGTTGCGTTCGGCTTCACCATGCTCCTTACCGTTCTGGCGTTGTTCAGCTGGTTCCATAAGGGCCTGAACTACGGTCTGGACTTCACCGGCGGTACGCTCATCGAGCTGACCTACGAGAAGCCGGCCGACGTTAGCCTGGTGCGCAACGAGCTGGTCAAGGCCGGCTATCACGAAGCCATCGTGCAGAGCTTTGGTGCAACCACTGACCTGCTGGTGCGTATGCCGGGCGAAGACCCGCAACTGGGTCACCAGGTAGCCGAGGCCTTGCAGAAGGTCGGTGGTGATAACCCTGCGTCGGTCAAGCGCGTCGAGTTCGTAGGCCCGCAAGTAGGTGAAGAGCTGCGCGACCAGGGCGGCCTCGGCATGCTGATGGCGCTGGTCGGCATCATGATCTATCTGGCTTTCCGCTTTCAGTGGAAGTTCGGTGTCGGCGCCATTGTGTCGCTGATCCACGACGTGATCGTGACCGTGGGTATCCTGGCGTACTTCCAGATCACCTTCGACCTGACTGTATTGGCGGCGGTGCTGGCGATCATTGGTTACTCCCTCAACGACACCATCGTGGTATTCGACCGGGTTCGTGAGAACTTCCGGGTACTGCGCAAGGCGACGTTGATCGAGAACATCAACATCTCCACCACTCAGACCCTGCTGCGCACCATGGCAACTTCGATCTCCACCTTGCTGGCGATTGCGGCATTGATGGTGTTCGGTGGTGACAACCTGTGGGGCTTCTCGCTGTCGCTGTTCATCGGCGTACTGGCGGGTACCTACTCGTCGATCTACATCGCCAACGTGGTGCTGATCTGGCTGAACCTCAACAGCGAAGACCTGATCCCTCCTGCCAGCACCGGCAAGGAGGTCGACGACCGCCCTTGATGGGTGATTGTTGATCTGCTGTTACAAAAAAGGCGCGAGTATTGAACTCGCGCCTTTTTTTTTGCTCCAAGGCTGGGTATAGCGCGGATCGTTCGGTCCGTTTGTGATGGTCAGGAGGTTCACGTGAACAAGTCGTTACTGGTTGGTGCGGTATTGGGTGCTGTCGGTGTGACTGCCGGGGGTGCTGTTGCCACCTACAGCCTGGTAAAAAGCGGCCCTGAGTATGCGCAAGTGCTGGCGGTGCAGCCGGTGAAAACCCAGATTAAAACCCCGCGTGAAGTCTGCAAGGACGTTGCCGTAACCCGGCAAAAGCCTGTGCAGGATCAGCACCAGATCGTCGGTACGGTGGTCGGTGCGCTGGCGGGCGGCCTGTTGGGTAATCAGGTCGGTGGCGGTAATGGCAAGAAGCTGGCCACGGTGGCCGGTGCGGTCGGTGGCGGTTATGCCGGTAACAAGGTTCAGGAAGGCATGCAGAACCGCGATACCTACACCACTACGCAAACCCGTTGTAACACCGTTAACGACATCAGCGACAAGGTTGTCGGGTACGACGTGCGCTACACCCTGGACGGCAAGGAAGGCTCCGTGCGCATGGATCGTGATCCAGGCAACCAGATCCCGGTCGACAAGGAAGGGCGCCTGGTTATCGGTCAGAACCAGCCGCAGCAGTAATTTCAGGTATAAAAAAAGCACCCCGAGGGGTGCTTTTTTGTGCCCGCTCGCTTAGCGCTTCAGCGAAGCCGGCAGGTGCGGCTGGATCGCCGTCAGTACTGCCTTGAAGCATTTGGTGTTGCCGGCAACTACGTGTCCCTTCTCCAGGAAGTCGTGACCGCCGGTGAAGTCGCTCACCAGGCCGCCCGCTTCTTGAATCAGCAGTGCGCCTGCAGCCATGTCCCACTCGGACAGGCCCGACTCCCAGAACGCGTCAAAACGACCGGCAGCGACATAAGCCAGGTCCAGGCTGGCTGCACCGGCGCGACGGATGCCGGCGGTCTGGCCAACCAGGGCGCGGAACATGCCCAGGTAGTTTTCCAGGTTGTCCATCTGGTCATCACGGAACGGAAAGCCGGTGCCCAGCAGGGCGCCGTCCAGGCTGGTGCGACCGCTGACACGCAGGCGGCGACCGTTCAGTTGGGCGCCACGGCCACGGCTGGCGGTGAATTCTTCCTGGCGGACCGGGTCCAGAACCACAGCGTGCTCCAGGCGGCCACGGTATTTGCAGGCAATGCTCACGGCAAAGTGCGGGATGCCGCGCAGGAAGTTGGTGGTGCCATCCAGTGGGTCGATGATCCACAGGTAGTCTTCGCCTTCGCCGCTACCTTTGTGCAGGCCGGTTTCTTCACCGAGGATGCCGTGGGTAGGGTAGGCCTTGCGCAGCGCGTCGATGATTTTCTGCTCGGCGGCGCGATCCACCTCGGATACGTAATCCTTGGCGTCTTTTTCGTCGACCTTGATGGTATCCAGGCGCTCGATGGAGCGGAAGATCAATTCACTGGCGCTGCGGGCGGCGCGCAGCGCGATATTCAGCATGGGCTGCATGGATGTGTCACCTAAGGTTGTTAAAGAAAGCCGAGCATTCTAGCAGAAACTTTCTTCAGGTGAAGGACGACGTTACCTTTCATGGCATAACCTTAGGCTGTTCTGTAAGATTTGCTCCCCTTTCCCGTGTCCGAGAGCGCCTCCCTTGCTGCAAAACATCCGTGTCGTCCTCGTCAACACCAGTCATCCCGGCAATATCGGCGGCGTGGCGCGAGCCATGAAGAACATGGGGCTGACGCGCCTGGTGCTGGTCGAGCCGCGTCTGTTTCCGCACCACGAGGCCGATGCCCGCGCGTCCGGCGCCAATGACATCCTCGAAAAAGCCCAGGTCGTTGCCACCCTGGAAGACGCCCTTGTCGGCTGCAACCTGGTGCTCGGCACCAGTGCTCGCGACCGTCGCATCCCCTGGCCGCTGCTGGATCCTCGCGAATGCGGGACCAAAGTCGTGGAAGAGGCCGCTGGCGGCGCTGAAATCGCCTTGGTGTTCGGCCGTGAAGATTCCGGCCTGACCAATGAGGAGCTGCAGCGATGTCATTATCACGTGCACATCCCATCAGACCCTGAGTTCAGTTCGCTGAACCTCGGGGCGGCGGTGCAGGTGTTGAGTTATGAAGTGCGCATGGCCTGGCTGGCCGCTGAAGGTCAGCCAAGCAAGGTTGAAAAGGATGAGGTTGCATCGACCAAGAGTGGCGAGCTGGCCACCATGGACGAGCTGGAGCGGTTCTATGAGCACCTGGAGCAAACCCTGGTGGCCATCGAATTCCTCGACCCGGAAAAACCACGGCACTTGATGGCGCGCCTGCGTCGGTTGTACGGACGCAGCTCGGTCAGCCGGGCGGAAATGAATATATTGCGTGGCATCCTCACGGAAACCCAGAAAGCGGCCCGTGGCGAGCTTCTTAAGCGGAAGGATTAAAAATGTTCGAGCGTTTGCGAGAAGATATCCAGAGTGTTTTCCACCGTGACCCGGCGGCGCGCAACGCCTTTGAAGTGCTGACCTGCTACCCGGGCATGCACGCGATCTGGATCCACCGCCTGTCCGGCGCCTTGTGGCATATGGGCTGGAAGTGGCTGGCGCGGCTGGTCTCCAACTTTGGCCGCTGGCTGACCGGGATCGAGATCCATCCGGGCGCCAAGGTCGGTCGTCGCTTCTTTATTGATCACGGCATGGGCATCGTTATTGGCGAGACCGCCGAGATCGGCGATGACGTGACCCTGTATCAGGGCGTGACCCTGGGTGGCACCACCTGGAACAAAGGCAAGCGTCACCCGACGCTGGAAGATGGCGTTGTAGTGGGGGCGGGCGCCAAGGTGCTTGGCCCGTTTACCGTCGGTGCGGGCGCCAAGGTCGGCTCCAACGCCGTGGTGACCAAGGCCGTACCGCCTGGCGCAACGGTTGTCGGTATTCCGGGGCGGATCATCGTCAAGCCGGAAGTCGGTGATGAACAGGAAGCCAAGCGCAAGGCCATGGCCGAGAAAATCGGTTTCGATGCCTATGGCGTCAGCGAAGACATGCCTGACCCGGTGGCGCGTGCTATCGGCCAGTTGTTGGATCACCTGCAAGCGGTGGATGGCAAGCTGGACGGTATGTGCGGTGCCCTGAAAGAACTTGGCAGCAACTACTGCGCCAAGGACTTGCCTGAGCTGCGCACCGAAGACTTTGCCGAGGTCAAGGACGAAGGTGCCGCCACCAAGGCGGGCTGAAGTCTCGCAATCACTGCAAAACCCATGTGGGAGCGGGCTTGCTCGCGAAAGCTGCGTGTCAGTCGCCGAATATATTGACTGATCCACCGCATTCGCGAGCAAGCCCGCTCCCACATTTTGACCTCCATTGGTCCCGCATTCCCGGCTTGGCCCTGTTCCCGCTGGTCCATCCCGTCCCGCCCTGCTATGATTCGCGCGCCCTTTTTACGGGTAATCCTGACTAAAGTACTAGGTCTTATAGTTGACTTAAATACTCGGGAATCGCATACTTGCTCCCATTCTGAAACACCTTGGTACTTGTCCATGAGACTGACTACAAAAGGCCGATACGCGGTAACCGCCATGCTTGATCTGGCCTTGCACGCGCAAAATGGGCCGGTGTCCCTGGCCGATATCTCCGAGCGCCAAGGCATTTCCCTGTCTTACCTCGAGCAGTTGTTCGCCAAGTTGCGCCGCAGCAATCTGGTTTCCAGCGTTCGTGGTCCAGGCGGCGGCTATCAACTGTCCCGCGACATGCAGGGCATCCAGGTAGCCCAGGTGATCGATGCGGTGAATGAATCCGTCGATGCCACCAAATGCCAGGGCCTGGGTGATTGCCACGCCGGCGACACCTGCCTCACACACCACTTGTGGTGTGACCTGAGCCTGCAGATCCATGAGTTTTTGAGTGGTATCAGCTTGGCTGATCTTGTGACTCGCCGTGAGGTGCAAGAAGTAGCCCAGCGTCAGGACCAGCGCCGTTGCAACACCAAGGCGCCGCGTCTGGACAAGATTGAAGCGTCCGCCGTCGAGTGACAGCCGAAGAGCTAACGGCACGCCAGCCAGCCTGATTTAGGAGAAAGTCCATGAAATTGCCGATTTACCTTGATTACTCAGCGACCACCCCGGTTGATCCGCGTGTCGCGCAAAAGATGAGCGAATGCCTGCTGGTTGACGGAAACTTCGGTAACCCGGCGTCCCGTTCCCACGTTTTCGGCTGGAAAGCTGAAGAAGCAGTAGAAAACGCTCGTCGCCAGGTCGCTGACCTGGTGAATGCCGACCCGCGTGAGATCGTCTGGACCTCCGGTGCCACCGAGTCCGATAACCTGGCAATCAAGGGTGCGGCGCATTTCTACGCGACCAAAGGCAAGCACCTGATCACCACCAAGATTGAGCACAAGGCTGTCCTCGACACCATGCGCCAACTGGAGCGTGAAGGTTTCGAGATCACCTACCTCGAGCCAACCACCGACGGTATCGTGACCCCTGCGATGATCGAAGCTGCGATGCGTGAAGACACCATCCTGGTTTCCGTGATCCACGTGAACAACGAAATCGGCACCATCAACGACATCGCCGCCATCGGCGAGCTGACC
Source organism: Pseudomonas sp. SED1 (assembly GCF_034044025.1). Lineage (NCBI taxonomy): Bacteria > Pseudomonadati > Pseudomonadota > Gammaproteobacteria > Pseudomonadales > Pseudomonadaceae > Pseudomonas > Pseudomonas sp. SED1. Next base: position 83,714 of record NZ_JAXCIS010000051.1, on the reverse strand, counting down.
CGCTCCAAGGGCGTGTTGCTGCACGTCGACGCTGCTCAGTCCACCGGCAAGGTCGATATCGACCTGTCGAAACTGAAAGTCGACCTGATGTCGTTCTCTGCCCACAAGACCTACGGCCCTAAAGGCATTGGCGCGCTGTACGTAAGCCGCAAGCCTCGTGTGCGTATCGAAGCCACCATGCACGGCGGCGGTCACGAGCGTGGCATGCGTTCCGGCACCCTGGCGACCCACCAGATCGTTGGCATCGGCGAAGCGTTCCGTGTGGCCAAGGAAGACATGGCTGCTGAAAACGTGCGCATCAAGGCCTTGAGCGATCGTTTCTACAAGCAGGTCGAGCACCTTGAAGAGCTGTACATCAACGGCAGCATGACCGCCCGTGTACCGCACAACCTGAATTTGAGCTTCAACTACGTCGAAGGCGAGTCGCTGATCATGGCGCTCAAGGACCTGGCGGTTTCGTCCGGTTCGGCCTGCACCTCGGCTTCCCTTGAGCCGTCCTACGTCCTGCGCGCCCTGGGCCGCAACGACGAACTGGCTCACAGCTCGATCCGCTTTACGTTCGGCCGTTTCACCACCGAAGAAGAAGTCGACTACGCCGCGCAGAAAGTCTGCGAGGCCGTCACCAAGCTGCGTACCTTGTCGCCTCTGTGGGACATGTACAAAGACGGTGTCGATATTTCCAAGATCGAGTGGGCGGCACACTAACTATAGAAGCCGCCACCCAAAAGGCTCTGTAAAGACGTGGCGGAAAACGCAGGCGTGTTTACAGGGTTCCAGAGCGGCCCTGATGAGTGAGGATTCAGTACCATGGCTTACAGCGAAAAGGTCATCGACCACTACGAAAACCCGCGCAACGTCGGCAAGATGAACGCGGAAGACCCTGATGTCGGCACCGGCATGGTCGGCGCTCCGGCGTGCGGCGACGTTATGCGCCTGCAGATCAAGGTCAACGAAGCTGGCGTTATCGAAGACGCCAAGTTCAAGACATATGGTTGCGGTTCGGCCATCGCCTCCAGCTCCCTGGCGACCGAATGGATGAAAGGCAAGACGCTGGATGAGGCTGTGACTATCAGCAACACCCAGCTGGCCGAAGAACTGGCCTTGCCGCCAGTGAAAATCCACTGCTCGGTACTCGCAGAAGACGCTATCAAGGCGGCTGTTCGCGACTACAAGCAGAAGAAAGGCTTGATCTAAGCAATTTGGCGACGAGTAAGGAGTCACGATGGCTATCAGCATGACAGAAGCGGCTGCGCAGCACATTCGCCGCTCCCTGAATGGGCGCGGTAAAGGTGAGGGGATTCGTCTGGGTGTTCGCACCACGGGCTGTTCCGGCCTTGCCTACGTGCTGGAGTTTGTCGACGAGGTGGTCGAGGAAGATCAGGTGTTCGAGAGTCACGGCGAAAAAGTGATTATCGACCCGAAAAGCCTGACTTACCTGGACGGCACCGAACTCGATTTTGTCAAGGAAGGGTTGAACGAAGGCTTCAAGTTCAACAACCCCAACGTACGCGGTGAATGTGGCTGCGGCGAAAGCTTCAACATCTGAGGCTGATCGTGGGTACTCCTTGTCATTTCGCTTTGTTCGAGCTGCAGCCGAGTTTTCGACTGGACCTTGAACAGCTTGCCACGCGCTACCGTGAACTGGCGCGTGGAGTGCATCCGGACCGTTTTGCTGACGCTTCCGAGCGTGAGCAACGCTTGGCGCTGGAGCAATCAGCCAGCCTCAACGAAGCCTATCAGACGCTCAAGAACCCTCCCAAACGCGCGCGCTACCTGCTCGCCATGGGCGGTCGCGAGCTGCCGCTTGAAGTCACGGTCCAGGACCCTGATTTCCTGATGCAGCAGATGCAATGGCGCGAGGAGCTTGAAGAACTGCAGGACGAGGCTGATCTGGCCGGAGTCGCAGTGTTCAAGCGCCGTCTGAAAGTGGCCCAGGATGAACTCAACGAAAGCTTCGCAGCCTGTTGGGATGATGCAGCGCAACGTGAACAGGCCGAACGCCTGATGCGGCGCATGCAGTTCCTCGACAAGCTCACCTACGAAGTGCGCCAGTTAGAAGAGCGCCTCGACGATTAACCCAGTGCCGCCCAGGTTGCACGCCTGATATACAGATAAGTCCTGATTACCATGGCCCTACTGCAGATCGCCGAACCCGGTCAAAGTCCTCAACCGCACCAGCGTCGCCTGGCGGTCGGGATTGACTTGGGCACTACCAATTCGCTGGTCGCTGCATTGCGCAGCGGTCTTTCCGAGCCGCTGCCCGACGCGGATGGCCAAGTCATCCTGCCGTCTGCCGTGCGCTATCACGCTGACCGTACCGAAGTGGGCGAGTCGGCCAAGCTGGCGGCGTCTGCCGACCCGCTGAACACCGTGCTGTCGGTCAAGCGCTTGATGGGTCGTGGTCTTTCCGACGTCAAGCAACTGGGCGACCAACTGCCGTACCGCTTTGTCGGCGGCGAATCCCATATGCCGTTCATCGACACCATCCAGGGCCCGAAAAGCCCGGTGGAAGTGTCGGCCGATATCCTTAAAGTGCTACGCCAGCGTGCGGAAACCACCTTGGGCGGCGAACTGGTGGGGGCGGTGATTACTGTTCCTGCGTATTTCGATGATGCTCAGCGCCAAGCCACCAAGGATGCGGCGAAACTTGCCGGCCTGAACGTGTTGCGCCTGCTCAACGAGCCGACTGCAGCGGCTGTGGCTTACGGCCTGGACCAGCACGCCGAAGGCCTGGTGGCTATTTACGACCTGGGCGGCGGTACCTTTGATATTTCGATTCTGCGCCTGACCGGCGGAGTCTTCGAGGTGCTGGCTACCGGTGGCGACACGGCCCTGGGCGGCGATGACTTCGATCACGCCATTGCTGGCTGGATCATCACCAGCGCGGGCTTGTCTGCCGACCTGGATCCGGGCGCACAACGAAATCTGCTGCAAACCGCCTGTGCCGCCAAAGAAGCACTCACTGACGCTGCGTCGGTTGAAGTTTCCTACGGTAACTGGTCGGCCCAACTGACCCGTGAAGCCTTCGATTCGTTGATCGAGCCGATGGTCGCCCGCAGCCTGAAAGCCTGCCGCCGTGCGGTGCGCGACTCCGGTATCGAGCTGGAAGACGTCGCCGCCGTGGTGATGGTGGGTGGTTCGACCCGCGTGCCACGTGTCCGCGAAGCCGTTGCCGAAGCCTTTGGCCGCCAGCCGCTGACTGAAATCGACCCGGATCAAGTGGTGGCCATTGGTGCTGCGATCCAGGCTGATACCCTCGCCGGTAACAAGCGCGATGGTGGCGAACTGCTTCTGCTCGACGTGATCCCGTTGTCCCTGGGGCTGGAAACCATGGGCGGCTTGATGGAGAAGGTGATTCCACGCAACACCACCATTCCCGTTGCCCGCGCTCAGGACTTCACCACGTACAAAGATGGCCAGACGGCCATGATGATTCATGTGCTGCAGGGCGAGCGTGAGCTGATCAGCGACTGCCGTTCCCTGGCGCGCTTCGAATTGCGCGGCATTCCGGCGATGGTGGCCGGTGCGGCGAAGATTCGCGTGACCTTCCAGGTCGACGCCGACGGCTTGCTCAGCGTTGCCGCTCGCGAATTGGCCTCCGGCGTTGAAGCCAGCATCCAGGTCAAGCCGTCCTACGGCCTGACCGATGGCGAAATCGCCAAGATGCTCAAGGATTCGTTCCAGTACGCCGGTGACGACAAGGTCGCCCGCGTGCTGCGTGAGCAGCAAGTCGACGCCCAGCGCCTGCTCGAAGCCGTGCAGGGCGCCCTTGAAGCCGACGGCGAGCGTTTGCTGGATGCCGAAGAGCGCATGGTTATCGACCTGCAAATGCAGGAACTGGCTGAATTGATGAAAGGCACCGATGGTTACGCCATCGAGCAACAGACCAAGCGCCTGTCGCAAGTGACCGATGCCTTTGCCGCCCGTCGCATGGACCAGACGGTAAAAGCCGCCCTGGCGGGCCGCAACTTGAATGAACTTGAGGATTAACTGATGCCGCAGATCATTTTTCTGCCACACGCCGAGCATTGCCCGGACGGTATGGTTGTGGAGGCTGAGACCGGCAAGTCCATTCTCGAAGTCGCTCACGACCACCACATCGAGATCGAAAGCGCCTGCGGCGGCGTTAACGCCTGTACCACCTGTCACTGTGTGATTCGTGAAGGTTTCAACAGCCTGGAAGAGGCTGATGAGCTGGAAGAGGACTATCTTGATAGGGCGTGGGGCCTTGAGCCGACGTCGCGCTTGAGCTGTCAGGCAAAAGTGGGAACAGAAGACCTCACCGTCGAGATTCCGAAATATTCGCTCAACCATGCCGCTGAAGCGCCGCACTGATTCAAGGAAGTGTCATGAGTCTTAAATGGGTTGATGTACAAGAAATCGCTATCCTGCTGGCCGATGGTCACCCGGACGTGAACCCTTATTCGCTGAACTTTGTAGCTTTGCGTGACATGGTCATGGCCTTGCCAGGGTTCGAAGATGACCGGGAACGCGGCGGTGAAAAGGTGCTTGAAGCTATTCAGACTGCCTGGAAAGAAGAGCAGGACTGAAGCCTCCCTTACGCAGTTAGGCAATACCCAAGAACCCGCGTATAATTCGCGGGTTTAATTTTTCGCAAATTACCGTTTCTGGAGTTACACCATGGCTGTTCAACGTACTTTCTCCATCATCAAGCCTGACGCTGTTGCAAAAAACGTCATCGGCGAGATCACCACTCGTTTCGAAAAAGCCGGCCTGAAGGTTGTAGCTTCGAAACTCAAGCAACTGTCCAAAGCTGAAGCTGAAGGCTTCTACGCTGAGCACAGCGCTCGTGGTTTCTTCGGCGACCTGGTTGCCTTCATGATCTCCGGCCCTGTTGTTGTTCAGGTTCTGGAAGGCGAAAACGCTATCGCTCTGAACCGTGAGCTGATGGGCGCTACCAACCCTAAAGAAGCTGCTGCCGGCACCATCCGTGCTGACTTCGCTGAATCGATCGACGCCAACGCCGTTCACGGTTCGGACTCCGAAGCCGCTGCTGCCCGCGAAATCTCGTACTTTTTCGCTGCTACTGAAGTAACCGCTCGCTAAGCATTGGCTTAAAAGAGCGAAGGTGAATCCATGACTACATTGACTGCAAAAACCAACCTGCTGGGTCTGACTCAACAGGAAATGGAAAAATTCTTCGACTCAATCGGGGAGAAGCGTTTTCGTGCCGCTCAGGTAATGAAGTGGATTCACCATCTTGGCGTCGATGATTTCGACGCCATGACGAACGTCAGCAAGGCCCTGCGCGACAAGCTCAAGGCCATTGCCGAAGTTCGCGGCCCCGAAGTGGTCAGCGAAGACATTTCCACCGACGGCACCCGTAAATGGGTGGTGCGCGTGGCGTCCGGCAGCTGCGTCGAGACCGTGTACATTCCCCAGGGCAAGCGCGGCACTCTGTGCGTTTCGTCCCAGGCAGGCTGTGCCCTGGACTGCAGTTTCTGCTCCACCGGCAAGCAAGGTTTCAACAGCAACCTCACCGCCGCCGAAGTCATCGGCCAGGTGTGGATTGCCAATAAATCGTTCGGCAGCATCCCGGCAACCGCCGACCGTGCCATCACCAACGTGGTGATGATGGGCATGGGCGAGCCGCTGCTGAACTTCGACAACGTTGTTGCGGCCATGCATTTGATGATGGACGACCTGGGCTACGGCATTTCCAAGCGCCGTGTGACCCTGTCGACCTCCGGCGTGGTACCGATGATCGATGAGCTGGCCAAGCACATCGACGTCTCCCTGGCGTTGTCGCTGCACGCACCGAATGACGCATTGCGTAACCAATTGGTGCCGATCAACAAGAAGTATCCGCTTAAGATGCTGCTCGAATCTTGCCAGCGTTATATGGCGACCTTGGGTGAGAAACGTGTGTTGACCATCGAGTACACCATGCTCAAGGACATCAACGACAAGGTCGAGCACGCGGTCGAGATGATCGAGTTGCTCAAGAATGTACCGTGCAAGATCAACCTGATTCCGTTTAACCCGTTTCCCCATTCTGGCTACGAGCGGCCGAGCAACAACGCCATCCGCCGTTTCCAGGATCAACTGCACCATGCAGGCTTCAATGTCACCGTACGCACTACACGCGGCGAAGACATCGATGCGGCATGTGGCCAATTGGTAGGACAGGTGCTGGATCGCACCCGTCGCAGCGAACGTTATATTGCCGTGCGTGAACTGAGTGCCGCCGACGATATGCCGCAAAGCGCCGCGACTCGAACCTGAGAGAGGATCTCTATGCCCTTGCGCCTTGCGCTGCTTTTGCTTGTTGCCAGCCTCGCGGCTGGCTGTGTTTCATCGGGCCATGACAGCCCGCTGCAAACCGGCAAGGGCCGTGACGAGGCGCGTGCTGCCTATGTGCAGTTGGGCTTGGGGTACTTGCAGCAAGGAATGGCCGAACGGGCCAAGGTGCCGCTGAAGAAGGCCCTCGAGCTGGATGGCAGCGACGCCGACGCCAATGCTGCGTTGGCCTTGGTGTTCCAGGCCCAGGCCGAGCCTGAATTGGCCGATCAATATTTCCACAAGGCCCTGGCCTCACGTCCTGGCGACCCAAGACTGCTGAATAACTACGGCAGTTTTTTGTTTGCGCAGAAACGTTATGACCAGGCGTCCGAATATTTCCAGCAGGCTGCGGCCGATACCCTTTATCCTGAGCGCTCGCGGGTTTTCGAGAACCTTGGGGTGACCTCAATGCTTCTCGGCCAGCGCGACACCGCCCGCCAGCAACTGGAAAAAGCCCTGCACCTGAACCAGCGCCAGCCACGAGCCTTGCTCGAAATGGCTGAGTTGTCCTTTGAAGACAGGCATTATGTGCCGGCACGTGACTATTACGAGCGTTTTAGCCTGCTGAGCGGGCAAAATGCACGTAGTCTATTGCTCGGTGTGCGCCTGGCGACGGTTCATGAAGAACGCGACAAGGCCGCACGTTTTGGCCAGCAACTCGAACGACTCTATCCCGGTACGCCGGAATATCAGCAATACCTGTCGGAGCAATGATGAAAGCGGCGCACCCGGAAGTTGTAGCAGCTAATCGTGGAAACCCAGGCGAGACCTTGCGTCAGGCCCGCGAAAGCAATGGTTGGTCGCTGGCAGAAGTGGCCCTCAAGCTCAATTTGACCACGACTTCATTGGGCAACCTTGAAGCTGGCGCGTTCGACAAGCTGCCAGGGCATACCTTCGCCCGCGGCTATATCCGCGCCTACGCCAAGTTGCTCGGTATTGACCAGGCCGCATTGGTCCAGCAATTCGACCAGATCACCGGTACCGATTCCCAGGGCAGCAATGTCCATGGCCTGGGCCGCATTGAAGAGCCTGTGCGTGTTTCCCACACCATTTTGCGAATTGTCAGCCTGTTGCTGCTGATCGCCGTGATCGGCGGTGGTTTTGTATGGTGGCAGGACCAGACCTCCCAACGCGGCAAGGACCTGTCCAGCAACGCCATGGAGCACGTCGAAGTCGAAAGCGCCGACGGCACCACCCAGATTCATCCATTGGACGAACCGGAAGACCAGGCCGTGGCCGAGGGCCAGGCGGCACCTGAGGCAGAGCCTGGCGCCGAGCAGCCTGCTCCGGAAGCGGGTACTGCCCCGGCAGTGACTCCGGTGGCCCCGGCTCCTGCCGTTGCCGCCACGCCAACCGCTCCAGCGCACACCCCGGTGGTACCGGCGCAGGCTCCGGCGCCAACCGCTCCGGCTGCCCCGGCGGTTTCCGCGCCAACCACCCCGGCGCTGATCGCCGGTGATGGCCGAGTACAAATTACCTACGTCGCTGACTGCTGGACGCAAGTCTCCGATGGCAACGGCAAGGTGCTGTTCAGTGGTCTGAAGCGTAAGGGAGATACACTTGACCAGGGCGGCAAGCCTCCTTTGACGCTGCGTCTGGGCTATGCCCGTGGCGCGCAAGTGGCCTACAACGGCCAGCCTGTGGACGTGGCGCCGTTCACCAGTGGCGAGACTGCTCGCCTGAAGTTGGGACAATAAAGTCATGCACGGCGAATCTCCAATCAAACGTCGCGTATCGCGCAAGATCTGGGTCGGCTCGGTGCCGGTGGGCGGCGATGCCCCCATCGCAGTACAGAGCATGACCAACAGCGACACCAATGATGTGGCGGCCACTGTCGCCCAGATCAATCGCCTGGAAGCGGCGGGCGTCGACATCGTGCGGGTTTCCGTACCGGACATGGACGCTGCCGAAGCCTTTGGCCGCATCAAGCAACTGGTCAAGGTGCCGCTGGTCGCCGATATCCACTTCGACTACAAGATCGCTTTGCGCGTGGCCGAACTGGGCGTCGATTGCCTGCGGATCAACCCGGGCAACATCGGTCGTGAAGACCGGGTTCGCGCCGTGGTGGATGCCGCCCGTGATCGCGGGATTCCAATCCGCATCGGCGTCAACGCCGGTTCCCTGGAAAAAGACCTGCAAAAGAAATACGGCGAGCCGACGCCGGCCGCCCTGGTCGAGTCCGCGTTGCGCCACGTTGAACACCTTGAGCGCCTGAATTTCCAGGACTTCAAGGTCAGCGTAAAGGCTTCCGACGTGTTCATGGCGGTAGAAGCGTACCGCCTGCTGGCCAAGGAAATTGTCCAGCCATTGCACTTGGGTATCACCGAAGCCGGCGGTTTACGCTCAGGCACAGTGAAATCTGCGGTGGGTCTCGGTATGCTGCTGGCCGACGGGATTGGCGATACTATTCGCATCTCCCTCGCGGCAGACCCGGTAGAGGAAGTGAAAGTCGGTTACGACATTCTCAAATCCCTGCATTTGCGTTCCCGTGGCATCAACTTCATTGCCTGCCCGAGCTGCTCGCGGCAGAACTTCGACGTGGTGAAAACCATGAACGAACTGGAAGTACGCCTCGAAGATCTGCTGGTGCCGCTGGATGTTGCAGTGATTGGTTGCGTGGTCAACGGGCCGGGTGAGGCTAAAGAAGCCCATGTGGGCCTGACCGGCGGTACGCCAAACCTGATTTACATCGACGGCAAGCCGTCGCAGAAACTGACGAATGACAATCTGGTGGATGAGCTGGAACGGCTGATCCGCCAGAAAGCGGCCGAAAAAGTCGCGGCTGACGCAGCGCTGATCGCGCGCGGCTAAGAACGAATTTAAGGATTAGATGTGAGCAAGTCTCTGCAAGCCATTCGTGGCATGAACGACATCCTGCCTGAGCAGACGCCCCTGTGGCGCTACTTCGAGGGCACTGTCGCGCGCCTGCTGGATAACTACGGTTACAAGCAGATCCGCATGCCGATCGTCGAGTTCACCGAGCTGTTCAAGCGCTCCATCGGTGAAGTGACCGACATCGTCGAAAAAGAGATGTACACCTTCGAAGACCGCAACGGCGACTCCCTGACCCTGCGTCCGGAAGGCACTGCCGCGTGCGTGCGTGCAGTGCTCGAGCATGGCCTTACCGGCGGTGGCCAGCCGCAGAAGCTCTGGTACATCGGCCCGATGTTCCGCCACGAGCGTCCGCAGAAAGGTCGTTATCGCCAGTTCCACCAGATTGGCCTCGAAGTGTTCAACCTCGACGGTCCGGACATCGACGCCGAGCTGATCGTGCTGACCTGGCGCCTGTGGGGCATGCTGGGTATTCGCGACGCGGTCAAGCTTGAGCTCAACAGCCTGGGCACCAGCGAATCCCGGGGCCGCTACCGTGAAGCCCTGGTGGAATTCCTGTCGGGCCACCTGGACAAGCTGGACGAAGACAGTCAGCGTCGCCTGAAAACCAACCCGCTTCGGGTACTGGACACCAAGAACGCCGAGACCCAGGCCGTACTCGTGGACGCGCCGAAAATGGCCGACTACCTGGACGACGAGTCCCGCATCCACTTCGAGGGCCTCAAGGCTCGTCTGGATGCAGCCGGTATTCCATACGTCATCAATCCGAAACTGGTGCGTGGCCTCGATTACTACAGCAAGACCGTGTTCGAGTGGGTCACTGACAAGCTCGGCGCCCAGGGCACCGTGTGTGCCGGTGGCCGTTACGACGGCCTGGTCGAGCAGATGGGCGGCAAGCCGACCACTGGTGTTGGTTTCGCCATGGGCATCGAGCGGCTGATCCTGCTGCTGGAAACCCTGGAGCAGGTCCCCGAAGAAATCTCCCGTCAGGTGGACGTGTACTTCTGTGTCTTCGGCGAGGCGGCCGAACTGGCTGCCCTGGCCCTGAGCGAGAAGCTGCGAGACCAACTGCCGAACCTGCGCCTGCAAGTCAATGCCGGCGCCGGCAGCTTCAAAAGCCAGTTCAAGAAAGCCGACAAAAGCGGTGCGTTGTATGCACTGATCCTGGGTGATGATGAATTGGCCCAGCAAGTGGTAAGTTTCAAACCCCTGCGTGGTCAGGGTGAACAACAAAGCATTGCCTTTGATGCGCTTGCAGCGCACCTGGCCACCTGCATCGTGCAGGGTTGAAGCTGTCAAACAGCCGATTTAGCGATTAAGGAGTATTGGGGTGTCGAGTACTGATGATGACCAGCTGGCCGAGTTCAAAGACTGGTGGCAGCGCAACGGCAAGCCCCTGGTCACTGGCGGTTTGCTGGCTTTAGTAGTGGTGTTCGGCTGGCAAGCCTGGCACAAGTATCAGGCTAACCAGTCGCAAGGCGCCTCGATTATCTATCAGCAATTGCTGGAAACCACGCTGACGCCCAACGGCAAGCCTGACCTCGCCCAAGTGGCAGACCTGGCCGGCAAGCTGAAGAGCGAATTTGGCGGTAGCACATACGCGCAATACGGCAGCCTGTTCGTCGCAAAAGTTGCGGTCGACAACGGCAAGCTGGATGACGCAGCCTCCGAGCTGAAAGCCATCACCGACAAGCCGGCCAACCCGACACTGGGTGAAATCGCACGTCAGCGTCTGGCTCAGGTACTCGCGGCACAGAACAAGGCTGACGACGCACTGAAACTGCTCGACGGCGATGCTGACAAGGCATTCCTGGCTACTCGTGAAGAGCTCAAGGGCGACCTGCTGGTCCAATTGGGTCGTACCGACGAAGCCAATGCTGCGTACCAAAAAGCCAAGGCGGCGCTGTCTGATGAAGCGGCGGTCGGTGGCTTACAAATCAAGCTCGACGACTTGGCCAAAGGGGATGCGTGACGTGATCCGTTGGAAACATGCAGCATTGCTGGCTCTGGCCGTTTTGGCCGCGGGTTGCAGCAGCAACAGCAAAAAAGAACTGCCTCCGGCCGAGCTGACCAGCTTCAAGGAAGAAGTGGTCCTGCAAAAGCAGTGGAGCCGCTCCATTGGTGACGGTCAGGGCGATCTGTACAACCTGATGGTTCCGGCTATCGACGGTGACACCATCTTCGCTGCTGACTCCACCGGCGTTGTGGTCTCCATGGATCGCATGAACGGCGACGTCAAATGGAAGAAAGATCTCGAACTGCCTGTGTCCGGCGCCGTAGGCGTGGGTTCCGGCATGGTGCTGCTCGGCACGCTGAAAGGCGATGTGGTGGCGCTGGACGAGAGCACCGGTGAAGAGAAATGGCGCGCTCGCGTGACCAGTGAAGTGCTCTCGCCACCGGCTACCAACGGTGACATCGTTGTCGTGCAAACCCAGGATGACCGTGTGATCGGCCTCGACGCCGCCACCGGTAACCAGCGCTGGTTGTACGACAGCACGCCGGCGGTCCTGACCTTGCGCGGTACCAGCGGTCCGGTTGTGACCAGCAACCTCGCACTGGCAGGCCTGTCGACCGGTAAAGTGGTCGCCCTGGACACCCAGAACGGCGTACCGGCCTGGGAAACCCGGGTTGCTATTCCTCAGGGTCGTTCGGAACTGGACCGCGTAGTGGACATCGACGGTGGCTTGCTGCTGTCGGGTGAAACCCTTTACGTCGCCACTTACCAGGGCCGTGTTGCGGCGCTGGACGTGCAGAGCGGCCGGATCAACTGGCAGCGTGATGCTTCCAGCTACGCCGGTGTCGCCCAAGGGTTTGGCAGCGTCTACGTAAGCCTGGCGTCTGGCACGGTTGAAAGTGTCGACGAGCGTTCCACCACTGCATTGTGGAGCAACGACTCCCTGGCTCGCCGTCAGTTGTCGGCACCAGAAGTGTTCTCCAGCTACGTAGCGGTAGGCGACTTTGAAGGCTACCTGCACCTGCTGAGCCAGGTGGACGGTCGCTTCGTCGGTCGCGAGCGTATCGACAGCGACGGCCTGCGTGCTCGTCCGCTGGTAGTGGGTAACATGCTTTACGTGTATGGCAACAGCGGCAAACTGGAAGCGCTGACCATCAAGTAAGAACTATGCTTGGGGGGCTAACCCTCAGGCAGCTTCACCTGTAGGAGCAAGCTTGCTCGCGAAAATCGTCAACGATAACGCGAGCAGTCTGGATAAACGCGGTGCCTTTGCGTTTTTCGCGAGCAAGCTCGCTCCTACAGTCGAGCACCAGCCGCTGCCTTGCAGCGGCTTTTGTATTTTCTGAAATAACGAAGTGGAGAGCCGCATGGTTCCCGTAATCGCCCTGGTGGGCCGACCTAACGTCGGCAAGTCCACCTTGTTCAACCGCCTGACCAGGACTCGCGACGCTATCGTCGGCGACTTGTCCGGTCTGACCCGTGATCGCCAATACGGTGAGGCAAAGTGGCAAGGGCGCTCCTACATTATTGTCGACACCGGTGGTATCTCCGGTGACGAGCATGGCATGGACGAAAAGATGGCCGAGCAGTCGCTGCTGGCCATTGAAGAAGCCGACGTCGTGTTGTTCCTGGTGGACGCCCGCGCGGGCTACACCGCTGCTGACCAGATGATTGGCGAGCACCTGCGCAAGCGCAACAAGCGTTCCTATCTGGTCGCCAACAAGATCGACAACATCGATCCTGAGGCGGCCCGTGCCGAATTCAGCCCGATGGGCCTGGGTGATGCGATCCCGGTTGCCGGTGCCCATGGTCGCGGCATCACCCAGATGCTGGAAATCGCCCTCAGCACCTTTCCCAAGGATGACGACGAGGAAGAAGAGGGCGAAGAAGAGATCGTTGCCGAAGGCGAGGAAGCCAAGCGCATTCCTGGCCCAAGCGAAAAAGACGGTATCAAGATCGCGATCATCGGCCGCCCGAACGTCGGCAAGTCGACGCTGGTCAACCGCATGCTCGGTGAAGATCGGGTAATCGTCTACGACGAGCCCGGCACCACCCGCGACAGTATCTACATCCCGTTCGAGCGTAACGACGAGAAGTACACGCTGATCGACACCGCCGGTGTGCGCAAGCGCGGCAAGATCCACGAGGAAGTTGAAAAGTTCTCCGTGGTGAAAACCCTGCAGGCCATCAAAGACGCCAACGTGGTGATCTTCGTCATGGACGCCCGCGAAGGCGTGGTAGACCACGACCTGAACTTGCTGGGCTTTGCCCTGGAAGCCGGTCGCGCCCTGGTGATCGCTATCAACAAGTGGGACGGCATGACGCCGAGCGAGCGCGATTTCGTCAAGATCGAGCTGCAGCGTCGCCTGTTCTTCGTCGAGTTTGCCGATATCCACTTTATCTCGGCACTGCACGGTACCGGCGTGGGCAACCTCTACGCTTCGGTGCAGAACTCGTTCAAGTCCGCGGTTACCCGCTGGCCGACCAACCGCCTGACCCAGATTCTGGAAGATGCGGTCAGCGAGCACGCGCCGCCGATGGTCAACAACCGTAGGATCAAGCTGCGTTACGCTCACTTGGGTGGTGCCAACCCGCCGATTATCGTGATTCACGGTAACCAGTTGGAGAAGGTGCCGAAGTCCTACGTGCGTTACCTGGAAAACACCTATCGCCGTGTCTTGAAACTGGTCGGTACGCCGATCCGTATCGAGTTCAAGGGGGGCGAGAACCCGTACGAAGGTAACAAGAACAGCCTCACCGACCGCCAGGTAAACAAAAAGCGCCGGATGATGACGCACCACAAGAAAGCCGACAAAAAGCGCCGCGACAAGCGCTGATCCTGATCGGTTGAAAAAGGGCTCTTATAGAGCCCTTTTTTGTGCCTGGCGGTTGACCCTTCGCGGCATGCAGCTTAAAACTTGGGGCTCACCGCAAGGGGCGCACCGATGATCACCAGCAAGCTGCCGAATGTCGGCACCACCATCTTCACCACCATGTCGCAACTCGCCGCCGAAACCGGTGCGCTCAACCTGTCCCAGGGTTTTCCCGACTTCAATGGGCCTCAGGGTTTGCTTGATGCGGTGGGCAAGCACATTGCCCTCGGCCATAACCAGTACGCACCCATGACCGGCCTACCGGTGCTGCGTCAGCAAGTGGCGGCCAAGATCGCCCGCAGCTATGGGGCCACGGTGAATGCCGACAGCGAAGTAACCATCACCCCTGGCGCGACTGAAGCGATCTTCTGCGCGATTCAGGCGGTGATCCGCAGCGGTGATGAAGTGATCGTGTTCGATCCGGCCTACGACAGCTATGAGCCCTCGGTTGAGCTGGCGGGCGGTCGCTGCATACATGTGCAACTGGGCCTGAATGACTTCTCCCTCGACTTCGAACAGATCAAGGCGGCGCTGTCCCCGCGCACCCGCATGATCATCCTTAACAGCCCGCACAACCCTACGGGTGCCCTGATCAGCCGCGCCGAGCTGGACCAGTTGGCCGAGTTGATCCGCGACCGCGACATCTACCTGGTCAGCGACGAGGTCTACGAGCATCTGGTATTCGACGGGGTGCCCCATGTCAGCGTGCTGGCCCACGAAGAGCTGTACCAGCGCGCCTTCGTGGTCAGCTCCTTCGGCAAGACCTACCACGTCACCGGCTGGAAAACCGGCTATGTAGTCGCGCCACCGGCCCTCAGTGCCGAGCTGCGCAAGGTGCATCAATATGTCAACTTTTGCGGCGTGACCCCATTGCAGTACGCTTTGGCAGACTTCATGGCCGAACACCCGGAACACGTAGAGCAATTGCCGGCTTTCTATCAAGCCAAGCGCGACCTGTTCTGCGACCTGCTGGAACCGTCGCGTTTCAGCTTTACCCGGGTGGCCGGTACTTACTTCCAACTGGTGGATTACTCACAGATTCGCCCGGACCTGGATGACGTCGCCATGTCGCTATGGATGACCCGCGAACATGGCGTGGCGACCATTCCGGTCTCGGTGTTCTACCAGAACCCACCGCAGGGCCAGCGCCTGGTGCGACTGTGCTTTGCCAAACGCGAGGAGACGCTGCGCCAAGCAGCCGAGAAACTATGCGTGATCTGAGTGCACTGCCAAACCTGAACATTGCCCTGGTGCAAACCACCCTGGCCTGGCACGACCGCCAGGCCAACCTGGAGCATTTCGAACTGCTGCTGGACCAGGCCCAGGGCGCCGACCTGATCGTGTTGCCGGAGATGTTCACCACCGGTTTCTCGATGGAATCGGAAACCCTCGCCGAGCCCGAAAACGGCCCCACTCATCAATGGCTGCAGGCCCAGGCGAAGAAGTACAACGCGGTGATCACCGGCAGCGTGATCATCCAGGCCGCCGACGGCAGCCACCGCAATCGCCTGCTGTGGGCGCGCCCGGATGGCGAGGTGCTGCACTACGATAAGCGTCACCTGTTCCGCATGGCCGGTGAGCACGATCACTACACCCCCGGCGAGCGCCAGGTGCAGTTCGAACTCAAGGGCTGGCGGATTCGTCCGTTGATTTGCTACGACCTGCGCTTCCCGGTGTGGAGCCGTGACGCCCGTGACACGGACCTGCTGCTGTACACCGCGAACTGGCCGGGTGCTCGGCGCCAGCACTGGAACCGCTTGTTGCCGGCACGGGCAATTGAAAACCTGTGCTACGTGGCGGCAGTAAATCGGGTTGGCACGGACGGGAAGGGTTTTGCCTACACCGGCGACAGCCAGGTCGTGGACTTCCAGGGAGAAAGCCTGCTGAGCGCAGGGGAGGCGGACGGGGTGTTCCAAGTGTGCCTGGACGCAGCGGAATTGGCGGATTACCGCACACGCTTCCCGGCGAACCTGGATGCGGACAGCTTCGAGTTCACCTGAAGGATTTTCGTCGCCTTATAAATTGCCTTCGCGAGCAAGCCCGCTCCCACATTCGACCTGCGCCACCTGAAAGAACGCGGTCAAAATGTGGGAGCGGGCTTGCTCGCGAAGAGGCCCTGAAAATCACCACAAACTCTAATAAAAAAGCCCCTGGATTCTCATCCCGGGGCCTTTTGCATTTTGCGGTCAGTGTTTACGCCGCTTTCGCTTCCAGCTGGCTCAACGAGCGGTTCAGCGCACTGAACACCGCCTTGAAGCTCGCCGTGGTGATGTTCTCATCAATACCCACGCCGTGCACCGGACGCTCACCGTTCACTCGCAGCTCAATGTAAGCAGCGGCCTTGGCATTGGTGCCGGCTCCAATCGCGTGTTCGTTGTAGTCCATGATCTCAACACCAATCGGCAGGCCGGCCACCAGCGCTTCCAGGGCGCCGTTGCCTTTACCGTGCCAGCGCAGGTTGGTTTCGCCCTGGCCCTTGCCGGAGACTTCAACTTCCACCGAGCTGTTGCCGTTCTCTTCCTGCAAGCGATGGCTGACCAGCGCGTAAGGAATGTTGGCCTGCAGGTATTCACGCTGCAACAAGCTGTAGATCTGCGAGGCGGTCATCTCCAGGCCCACGCGGTCGGTTTCGGCCTGTACCACTTGGCTGAACTCGATCTGCATGCGGCGCGGCAAGCTGATGCCGTATTCCTGCTCCAGCAGGTAGGCGATACCGCCTTTGCCCGACTGGCTGTTGACGCGAATCACTGCCTCGTAGCTGCGGCCGATGTCCGCCGGGTCGATCGGCAAGTACGGCACTTCCCACAGGGTATCGTCTTTCTGCTGGGTGAAGCCCTTGCGGATCGCGTCCTGGTGGGAGCCGGAGAACGCGGTGTGAACCAGGTCGCCGACGTACGGGTGACGCGGGTGCACCGGGATCTGGTTGCACTCTTCCACGACTTTGCGGATGCCGTCGATGTCGGAGAAGTCCAACTGAGGGTCGAGGCCCTGGGTGTACATGTTCAACGCCACGGTCACCAGGTCGACGTTACCGGTACGCTCGCCGTTGCCGAACAGGCAGCCTTCGACACGGTCGGCGCCAGCCATCAGGCCCAATTCGGTAGCGGCCACGCCGGTGCCACGGTCGTTGTGGGTGTGCAGGCTGATGATCACGCTGTCACGACGGTTGATATGGCGACCGAACCACTCGATCTGGTCGGCATAGATGTTCGGGGTGGCGCATTCAACGGTAGCTGGCAGGTTGAGAATCACCTTGTGCTCAGGGGTCGGGTTCCAGACCTCGATCACCGCATCACAGACTTCCTTGGCGAACTCAAGCTCAGTGGCGCTGAAGGTCTCTGGCGAGTACTCGAAGGTCCACTGGGTTTCCGGCTGCTGGGCGGCGTATTTGACGAACAGCTTGGCGGCGTTGACCGCGATGGCCTTGATGCCGTCCTTGTCTTGGTTGAACACGATGCGGCGGAACGACGGCGAGGTGGCGTTGTACAAGTGAACGATGGCTTTCTTCGCCCCGCGCAGGGATTCGAAGGTGCGTGCGATCAAGTCTTCACGGCCCTGGGTCAGCACCTGGATGGTGGTGTCCTCGGGGATGTGATTGTCTTCGATCAGGGTACGCACGAAGTCGAAATCGGTTTGCGACGCGGCCGGGAAGGAGGCTTCGATTTCCTTCACACCGACGGCGACCAAGGTCTTCCAGAAGCGCAGCTTTTTCACCGCGTCCATCGGCTCGATCAGCGACTGGTTGCCGTCGCGCAAGTCGGAACTGCACCAGATCGGCGCGGCGGTAATGGTCTTCGACGGCCAGGTGCGGTCCGGGATATCAATGGTCGGGAACGCGCGGTACTTCGAAGACGGGTCTTTGAGCATGCTCATCGGGAAATCCTTTGTTTAGGGGCCGAGAAGAGGCGGCCTGCCGTAAAACTGTTATTGGGAATAAAGCAGAAGACGAGGCAGATCGATTCAGCCTGGCAGTCGTGCGCTGACGAGGCACAGGCTGCGGTGCTGGCGGAGCTGAATGAGGGTGTGAGAGGTTTTCATAGGTCCAACCCTAACCGCCGGGGTGAAAGATGGCAAGCAGTCGAAAAAAATTGAGAGAAGTTCTTCTATCGGCTAAGAAAACGAGATTTTATGGTTGATAATTGTGCGCAGGGTTGTTTTGTTTGCGCACCCGTTGCCGGGTGCGCAATTGAACGTCAGGGCTGAAACGCGCCGATAAAGATCGCCGGATCCACCCGTGCGTCGTTCAGGCTGATGTTCCAATGCATATGCGGCCCGGTCGCCCGGCCGGTGGAACCGACCTTGCCCACTACCGCACCACGGGCCAGTTGCTGGCCAACGCTCACATCTATCTTCGACATATGGCAGAACATGCTGATAAAGCCCTGGCCATGGTCGACAAACACGGTGTTGCCGTTGAAGAAGTAGTTACCGGTCAGAATCACCTTGCCCGCCGCCGGGGTCTTGATCGGCGTTCCGGCGCCCACGGCAAAGTCCAGGCCCGAATGCGGATTACGCTCCTCGCCATTGAAGAAACGTCGTACGCCGAACTTGCTCGACAGCGGCCCGTTCACCGGCTTGTCCAGCAGCAGGTTGCTCGGCGTGTTCGGGCTGAAGCTGCGATAGGCCTTGAGCTGGACCGCCAGCTCGCCCTCGATGCGTTTGAGCTGCGCCGGGTCCGGGTTCACCTGGCTTTTGTTCTTCAGGGTGATGTGCTGCTCGGGGTATTTCTTGAACCCCACGACAAACGGCAGGTTCTGCGCACCGCTGGTGATTCGTTGGGTGCCGGGTTTGACCGTCAGCGGGATACCGACAATCGCCAGCCAGTTGTTCTGTTCCTTCACCACCAGCACTGGCCGGTTCAGGTAGGTGGCTTTGGGCGCCGTCGCCGAAGTGCCGAGGTCGACCACTGCGACGCCACCGGGTACCGGCTTGTTCAGCAAGCGAGTGATGTAGCTATCGGCATGGGCATTGAAGGTCAGGCACAACAGCATCAACAAACTTAAAAAGCGTGGCATCAATCAATCCAGTAACGAGAGGGTGACGGGCGTCAGGTGGTTGTCTTCCACCCGCACTTGCAATTGGCCTTCACCGAGGCGCGCGGTCAGGCGCTGGCCGGTGTGGGTTTGCGCGGCGTTGCGTATTGCCTGGCCGCGCTCGTCGAGCAGGATGCTGTAGCCGCGTCCGAGAGTAGCCAGCGGGCTGACCACGTGCAGCGTTTGCACCTGGCTTTGCAGTTGCAGGCGACGGGCCTTGAGGCCTTCGCGCATGGCGCGGGGCAGGCGTTCGGCGAGGCTGTCCAGGCGTTGGCGCAGCAGCGCCAATTGACGCCCAGGGTGCTGGCCGGCGAGGCGGGTTTCGAGGCGGATCAGCCGTTCGCGACGGGTGTTGAGGCTGTGTTCGAAGGCTCGGCGCAGGCGCATGTCCAGGTCGTCGAGGCGCTGGGCTTGCTGGCGCAGACGTTCGCCCGGGTGACGCAGGCGACGGGCCATGCCTTCCAGGCGCAGGCGGTCGTGGGTCAGGCGGTTGCGCATCAGCATCACCAGGCGGCGGTGCAGATTCTCTACTTGGCGAGCCAGGTGACTGGAGTCCGGCGCTAACAGCTCGGCAGCGGCGGAGGGGGTAGGGGCGCGTACGTCGGCGACAAAGTCGCTGATCGACACATCGGTCTCATGGCCAACGGCGCTGACGATGGGCGTCACGCAGGCGTCCACGGCACGCGCCACGGCTTCTTCGTTGAAGCACCAGAGGTCTTCCAGCGAGCCGCCGCCACGGGCCAGGATCAGCGCGTCGAAGCCGCGTGCATCGGCCAGCTTCAGTGCGCGGACGATCTGCGCCACGGCTTCACGACCTTGCACGGCTGTCGGGATCAGCGTCAGTTCCACGTTGGGTGCCCGGCGGCGGAACACGCTGATGATGTCGCGAATCACCGCGCCGGTGGGTGAGCTGATAATCCCGATGCGCCGTGGGTGCGCGGGCAGCGGCACCTTGCGCTCGGCACTGAACAAACCTTCGGCGCTGAGTTTTTCCTTCAGCGCGTCGAAGGCCAGGCGCAGTGCGCCGTCACCGGCCGGCTCCACCGTGTCGAGAATCAGCTGATAGTCGCCACGGCCCTCAAACAGCGAGACCTTGCCCCGTACCTTCACCGCCAGGCCGTCTTTCAACGCCTGGCGCACCCGTGCGGCATTCTGCCGGAACAGCGCACAACGCACTTGGGCGCCACTGTCCTTGAGGGTGAAATACACGTGGCCGGAGGCCGGGCGGGCAAGGTTGGAGATCTCGCCTTCGACCCAGATATTGGTGAACACGTCTTCCAGCAACACCCGCGCGCGGCCGTTGAGCTGGCTGACAGTCAGGACTTCGCGGTCCAGGCCCAGACGGGCAAAGGGATCTTTAATCATGGGCGGCAGTTTATAGGCATTCGTGCAGGGTTTGACAGAACTGCTCCACCAGCGCGCTCGGCGTTTGCTGGCAGGCGAGGGCGACGGTGCTTTGGCAATCGGGATCGGCCAGGGGTAAAAAATGGATGTTGGCCGGCGCAATGTCCTGCATCGACTCCGGCAGCAAGGCGATCCCGAATCCGGCCTGGATCAGCTGTAACTGCGTGGTCTTGCGCGACATCACTCGGGCGGCCTTGGGGAAAAATCCTGCACGCATGCACAACTCGGCTGACAGGTAACTCAGCCCTCCGCGCTGTGGGTGAGGGATCGAGATAAACGCTTCGTTCTTCAGTTGCGCCAAATCGATACCGGATGTGTGCCCGGCCAACCGGTGATTCGGCGGCACGGCCAGCAACACCCGCTCGCTATATAACGGCACGATGCGCACGCCTTCGCGCTGGCGCAACACCGGCAAGCGCAACAGCCCGATCTCCAGCCGACCGTCGGCGATTTCTTCCAGCTGGGCTTCGGAGGACAGTTTGACGATGTCCATCGACACGCCCGGGCATTGCTCCAGCCAGGCACCGATGCCGCGCAGCAGGCGGCCACTCATCGGCACCGTGCTCGAATGGCTCATCCGCAGCGTGCCGAGTTGGCCATTGCCCACTTGCGTCGCCATTTCACTGGCCTTGAGCAGTTCGCCCAGCAGGTTGCGTGCCCGTGGATAAAACGCCTCGCCCGCAACCGTTAGCCGTGGCTGGCGTGCGGTGCGTTCGAATAAGGGCGTTTGCAGCAGGTTTTCCAGCTCCTTGATCTGCCGGCTGAGGGCCGATTGCGCTACAAACAGCCGCTCGGCCGCCGCGCTGAAGCTGCCGCTCTCGGCGATTTCGACGAAGTAACGCAACTGCCGGGTAGAAATCACAAGTCATGCCTTTTCGAGATGGGTGGCGAGCTTTGAAGATATTAGTCGCAACCCTCGCCAATGGCTAAAGTGATGGCCATCTCCAATAAGGAATACGTCATGAGCCCGGTCGAACTGTTGAGTCATTGGTCGTTTGGCGGTGTTGACTGGCTGGTGATCGGCGTGGCGATTGCCCTGGCCTATATCGTATTTGGTATCGCCGGTTTTGGTACTGCGCTGGTGGCGGGGCCGATCCTGATTCTGTTCATGCCGCTGTCGAAGATCATCCCGTTGCTGGTGCTGCTGGATTTTGTCGCGGCCTTTGGCAACCTCCTGCAATCGCGGCGGGATGTGGTGAAGCCCGAGTTACTGAGGCTGCTGCCGTGCATGGCGATTGGCTGCACCCTGGGGGTGATCTTCCTGCTTAACCTGCACTCCGATTTATTGTTGCTGCTGATGGGGCTGTTTATCAGCGCCTATGCGATCTACAGCCTGGCGGTGAAGGCCAAACCCACGCAACTGGCGGCCGGTTGGGCGATTCCCATGGGAGTTGTCGGTGGGTTGTTCGGGGCATTGTTCGGCAGTGGCGGTTTTCTGTATGCGATCTACCTCAACAGCCGTTTACCCAAGGATGGCGCGCGGGCGACCCAGAGTGCCTTGATCAGTTGCAGCACGGTGGTGCGCCTGAGCCTGTTTTTGATCGCGGGCGTGTATGCCGAGCTACCCTTGTTGATGTTGGCGGTGTGCCTGTTGCCGGCCATGGCGCTCGGGCTGTGGGCCGGGCGGCGGCTGACACTGCGTATGTCCCGCGAGGCGTTCGTGCGGTTGGTGACCTGGCTGGTGCTGGCCAGCGGCATTGCACTGATTGCCCGTTACTTGAGTACTTGACCTGTGGGTGTCAGGGATTAAGCTGCCGGGCTTTAGGGCCTCTTCGCGAGCAAGCCCGCTCCCACATTCGACTGCATTTATCCTGTAGGAACGCGGTCGAATGTGGGAGCGGGCTTGCTCGCGAAGGCGTCAGAAGCCACACCGCAGGACACCCAGGCACCATGAACTCCCAAAGCATCCTTGTCCCCAAGATCTCCACCTTGCCCGTCCACGAACCCCGCGCCCGGGCGATTGTGCGCTGGCTGGTGCGCAAGAACATCGTCAAGGAAGAACTCACCACCTGCGGGCGCACCGGCAACCGCATGGGCTACGCCCTGGCCGACGGTGCCCGCGCCGTGGTGCTGCATCCCGACGCACTGCCGTTCAACGAGCCGATCAACGGCCTGGAGATCATCTACAAGCGCTGCATCTACACCCCTGCCAAGGGCTTTCTCGAAGAAGCCGGCTGCCCCGAATGCCTCAAGGAAGTCGGCGAAGCACTGTTCGAAAGCCTGGAAGACTGGATGCCCGGCCACACCGATAACTTCACCTGCCCGCTGTGTGGGCATGAAGACGACATCAATGGCTTCCTGTTCCTGCAGGAGTGCGGCTTTTCCAACCTGGGATTTATCTTCAATAACTGGGCGGAGGCGGGGTTCAAGCAGAGTTTTATCGACGAATTTGCCGACTGGCTGGACCAGAAGATGAGTTGGGTCAAAGTCGAACTTTAATCCGATGTGATCGTTCCCACGCTCCCGCGTGGGAACGCTTCCCGTGACGCTCCGCGTCGCCCTGGCATGCAGCGCCTGCAGGACGCGGAGCGCCCAAAGCGGCATTCCCACGCAGAGCGTGGGAACGATCAGTGTTGAAAAAATCATCCATCTATCAGTATTACCAAGTTTGTCAGAGTTTTACATTGAACCCGAGGGGGTGTCTGACTATAATGGCGCGCTTCCATTTTCCCGCTCGGGAGCCCCCGCGATGCTGCGTATCAGCCAAGAAGCTCTGACATTCGACGACATTCTCCTAGTGCCCGGTTATTCCGAGGTGCTTCCTAACGAAGTCAGTCTCAAGACCCGCCTAACCCGTGGCATCGAGCTGAATATTCCTCTGGTTTCCGCTGCCATGGACACCGTCACCGAAGCCCGTTTGGCAATTGCCATGGCTCAGGAAGGCGGCATCGGCATCATCCACAAGAACATGACCATCGAGCAGCAAGCTGCCGAAGTTCGCAAGGTCAAGCGTTACGAAGCCGGTGTGGTCAAGGACCCGATCACCATCGAGGCCGATGCCACCGTTCGTGACCTGTTCGACCTGACCCGCCTGCACAACATCTCCGGCGTTCCGGTACTGCACGATGGCGACCTGGTCGGCATCGTCACTTCCCGTGACGTGCGTTTCGAGAACCGTCTTGAAATCACCGTCCGCGAAGTGATGACGCCTAAAGAGCGCCTGGTCACTGTCATGGAAGGCGCGGACAAGGACGACGCTCGTGAGCTGTTGCACAAGCACCGCATTGAACGCGTACTGATCGTCGACGACAAATTCGCCCTCAAGGGCATGATGACCGTCAACGACATCGAAAAAGCCAAGGCTTACCCGCTGGCCAGCAAGGATGACCAAGGTCGTCTGCGCGTAGGCGCTGCGGTCGGTACCGGTAAAGACACCGGTGACCGTGTAGCGGCCCTGGTGGCTGCCGGTGTTGACGTGGTGGTGGTCGACACTGCCCACGGTCACTCCAAAGGCGTGATCGACCGCGTTCGCTGGGTCAAACAAAACTTCCCTGACGTGCAAGTGATCGGCGGCAACATTGCCACCGGCGCTGCCGCCAAGGCCCTGGCCGAAGCCGGTGCTGATGCAGTCAAGGTCGGTATCGGCCCTGGTTCGATCTGCACCACCCGTATCGTGGCCGGTGTAGGCGTGCCGCAAATCAGCGCCATCGCCAACGTCGCCGCTGCCCTTGAAGGCACCGGCGTACCGTTGATCGCCGACGGCGGCATCCGTTTCTCCGGTGACCTGTCCAAGGCCATCGTAGCGGGTGCTTCCTGCGTGATGATGGGCTCGATGTTCGCCGGTACTGAAGAAGCACCAGGCGAGATCGAACTGTTCCAGGGTCGTTCGTACAAGGCTTACCGTGGCATGGGTTCCCTGGGCGCCATGTCCCAGGCTCAAGGCTCTTCCGACCGTTACTTCCAGGACTCCTCCGCGGGCGCCGAGAAGCTGGTACCGGAAGGCATTGAAGGGCGTGTTCCGTACAAGGGCACCCTGAGCGCCATCATCCATCAACTGATGGGCGGCCTGCGTTCCTCGATGGGCTACACCGGCAGCGCCGACATCGAAGAAATGCGCACCAAGCCTGAGTTCGTGCGGATCACCGGTGCCGGTATGGCCGAGTCCCACGTCCACGACGTACAGATCACCAAGGAAGCGCCAAACTACCGCGTAGGTTGATGCTTCCAGCAAATAGTTAAGTAACCGGGGCTGTCTTATTCAGCCCCGAGTTGTTTCTGATTCATTAGACGAGACTGATCTCATGGCCCTCGACATTCACGCCCACCGCATCCTGATCCTCGACTTCGGTTCCCAGTACACCCAGCTGATCGCCCGCCGCGTGCGTGAAATCGGCGTGTACTGCGAACTGCATCCGTTCGACATGGACGACGAAGCGATTCGCGAATTCGCTCCAAAAGGCGTCATTCTCGCCGGCGGCCCCGAGTCCGTGCACGAAGCCAACAGCCCGCGTTGCCCGCAGGCGGTGTTTGACCTGGGCGTGCCGGTCTTCGGTATCTGCTATGGCATGCAGACCATGGCCGAGCAACTGGGCGGCAAGGTTGAAGGTTCCGAGCTGCGTGAATTCGGTTACGCCCGTGTCGACGTAGTCGGCAAGAGCCGCCTGCTGGACGGCATCGAAGACCACATCGACGCCGACGGCCTGTTCGGCCTCGACGTGTGGATGAGCCACGGTGACAAGGTCACCAAGATGCCGCAAGACTTCCACATCCTGGCCAGCACCCCGAGCTGCCCGATCGCCGGTATGTTCAACGACGAGCGCGGCTACTACGGCGTGCAGTTCCACCCGGAAGTGACCCACACCAAGCAAGGCGGTCGCATCCTGTCGCGCTTCATCCTCGACATTTGCGGCTGTGAAGCGCTGTGGACCCCGTCGAAAATCGCTGAAGACGCCATCGCCAACATCCGTGCCCAGGTCGGCACCGACAACGTCCTGCTGGGCCTGTCCGGCGGTGTGGACTCCTCCGTGGTTGCGGCTCTGCTGCACAAGGCCATCGGCGACCAACTGACCTGTGTATTCGTCGACAACGGCCTGCTGCGCTTGCACGAAGGCGAGCAAGTGATGGCCATGTTCGCCGAGAACATGGGCGTCAAGGTGATTCGCGCCAACGCTGAGGAGCAGTTCCTGAACAACCTGGCTGGCGAGTCCGACCCGGAGAAGAAGCGCAAGATCATCGGTCGCACCTTCATCGACGTATTCGATGCCCAGTCCAACAGCCTGGACAACATCAAGTACCTCGCCCAAGGCACCATCTACCCGGACGTGATCGAGTCGGCTGGCGCCAAGAGCGGCAAGGCCCACGTGATCAAGTCCCACCACAACGTGGGCGGCCTGCCTGAGGAAATGAACCTCAAGCTGGTAGAACCACTGCGCGAACTGTTCAAGGACGAAGTCCGTCGTCTGGGTCTGGAGCTGGGCCTGCCATACGACATGGTCTACCGCCACCCCTTCCCGGGCCCGGGCCTGGGCGTGCGGATCCTGGGTGAAGTGAAGAAGGAATACGCCGACCTGCTGCGTCGCGCCGACCACATCTTCATCGAAGAACTGCGCAAGGCCGACTGGTACCACAAGGTCAGCCAGGCATTCGTGGTGTTCCAGCCGGTGAAATCGGTTGGCGTGGTCGGTGATGGCCGTCGTTATGCATGGGTTGTTGCCCTGCGTGCGGTGGAAACCATCGACTTCATGACCGCCCGTTGGGCACACCTGCCGTACGAACTGCTGGAGACTGTCAGCGGTCGTATCATCAATGAGATCGAAGGTATTTCGCGCGTGACTTATGACGTGTCGAGCAAGCCGCCGGCGACGATTGAGTGGGAGTAACAGGGCGCCCGGCACTTAATAGTGTCCAGCGCTAGATTCGTAGCGCAGTTAGGGGTTTGGCCAATGCCAGTCAGTTATGCTGACTGGCATTTTTGTTTTTGGGTAGAAAGCTCCGAAGCAAGAGCCGTCGTTTTCAATGTACGGCTGGGCTGGCGGAGGTATTAGAGAAATCGTGATCGAATCAAATCCGTATCGAACGGTGTTATCCCTTGATCAGGCGCAAACACCGCCTGTGCCTGCTGCGGTGAGGCTACTCGTACGCCCCGTGCTCGAACATGTAAATCGAACAGAGTCTCCAAATCCGGCCTTGGTGTATGTACCAACGCTCGCAGCATCAACGATACCCCACTGAGGTTGTTCTGGGCGTTGTTCCACCGTGGAGCTGAAGTGAGCCCTAGATCGGCCCAAATCATGCGTCGTTCCTGCAAGTCCATCACGAATGGCAGACAGATCACTGTGTCGGATGCGATATCGATACGGTCGAACACGGAGCGTGGCTCGAATACTTCACCAGACGCCGCGTCGGTGCGGGCCATCCAGCCAGCGAAACATTCTGGAAGATCGCAGTACGGCTGTTCGGTGAATGAGTTGATAGACGTGACGACATAGCGGATACCCTTCTCGACGAGGACATTGAGGTCGAGGTCAATGAATTCCGAAGCTCCTTCGGGCGCGTCGACGATATCGCCACTGTGGTAGCCGCCGAAGCCCTTCAAGTTGTAGTACGCGACCGTCTGTTTGAACACGAAGTTGGCATCGAAAAATGCTGCGGACAAGTCGATGTCCGTGCGTGCACGGCCGTTCTTCCACCACAGGAACAGGCGAATGAAACGTGTGTCAGGCATAGGCAACCGACTGCCTCGCACCAGCGTACGTAGCGACTTCGATGAGGCACGCTGCGCCAGCGGCACCCTGTTTTCGCGCAATGCTGGATCGATGAAACAGCGGCCTAGTGGCGGTAGCGACGCAAAACGCGTTATGAGAGCGTCCTCGCAGATTCTGGCTGCACGAGCCAACACGTCGGGAGCGAGAGGTTCGCGTCGGTCCTTAATGCCATAGATTTTGGCAAATGAACCTTTCGGTGTGAATGCTCGCAGGGGGAGGGGGCGCGGCGCACGTAACTGGGCCAGCAACTGCAGCAGGACAGGTGAGGACACTTTTATTGCAACCGCCTCGAACGCGTCGAGAACCGACTCTGGTTCCGTCGCGAGCCGCAGGGTCGCGTCCAGACGTCGTGCGAACTCACCAGGATGGCTCTGTAGTATGGGCGTAAGCGTGGCGATGTGGCGCTGAGCAAGCAATGTTTCGACACGAGATCCAAATGAGGCTGGCGCTTCGTTGCGGCGTGCTGCCGTGATGGAGGCTAGCGCTCGTGGGTACTTATCGGCGTAGTCGCCAGGATGCAGTACTTCAGCCAGGCGTTTCCATCTCTCAGCATGTCGCATCACGTCTTCTGTAGCGTTGGGTATGTGGTCGAGCATGCGTAACAGCAGACGGCGCATCGAGCGCTTCATCGCTGTAAAACGTGTCGAAGCTGTCGTCAGTGATACGTCTCCTCCATTCAGCGCGACCGCGAGTCGCAACACGTCAGTCGCCGTCTCGACGTTTCGCTCCAGGAATGCGTCCACCCTTGCATCGCCAGCTACATGCAGGATAAGTGCGCCTCCAACCTGTGCACGGATCTCCCGGAACGGTACGGCCTCAGGCAGCAGTCGGAACACATCGCTTTTGTACTCTCGGATAAACCAGACGACATCGGCAGTTTCCTCTTCGGAGAGCGAGGTGCGCGATGAAACCAGCGGTTCGAGCAGTGACTCGAACTCAGAGACGCTTCCCGATTCGATAACGCGGGATATGACGTTTCCTTCAAGCATTGCAGGTCGATGGTGTTCAGTCGGGGGTAAACGCCAAAGAGTGAAATAGTGTATGACGGCGTTAAGGTACAACTCCGCCTCTGATGCCGTAAGAACCTGCTCTGGAAAGTCTGGATAAAATGGCCTGTGGTGTACATGAGCCCCAGTTTCCCGCCGAAGGACTCCGACAATTTCGCGTAGCCAATACTTGAGTTCTGTCGGTGACAACATGCCGATTTGTTCAATCAGAGGCTCTGATAGTACGCATCGGAACGCCGTGACTTCCCGCACAGCCGACGCGACCTGAGCGCGCGTGGCACCGCCAGTGCCGATCGGAACGTGAACTTTGCTACGGCGACGCAGGAACAACTCCTGATTCATGCTTGATTTTCTCCCTTGGCCGCCGTCGTGGACGAGTTGCAGCATCGTTCTACAACTGATGTAAAAACGCCTGCAAGAAGCAGGCGCGGTGTGGAGAGCGGAACCCCTAGGTCATCAGAGGTTAGAAGGAAGGTGTTCCATAGCCACGAACGCATTCTACGAAAGCTTTTATCTGTTTGTCAGGTCGCTGCGTTTCTCAACGGTAACAAGCTGCTTCGCCAGAATAATAGGGGCGGTTAAGCGGGAGCCGCACTTGGTCGTTTACCCAAATAAAGGACTATTCAGGAGGGTTTGCATCGTATACGGTTCATATGTGCAGTTTTATCTGGTTATGCATTGTATAGGATGCAGATAAGTGGGCGATTTAGGAATGCTGATCAAGACTCTCCGCAAAGCCGCCGGCCTTTCACAAAGCCAGCTCGCACAACGGCACGGCATGAGTCGCGCAACCATTTCTGGGATTGAGAACAACACCGTCCCTGAAGTCGGGATTCGCAAGGTCGCAGCCATCCTTGAAGGCTTGGGGTACGAGCTGACCGCCATCCCCATGCGTCGGCGCAAGACTCTCGATGAACTGAAATCAGGAAACGTCCATGACTAGTCAAAGTGACCGGCTGTATATCGGCGCGGGTGGCGTGCTTGCCGGAACACTCGGGCGGCGTGAAGAAAATCGGCGGGATTCGGTCTTCTCGTATAACGAGGGAGTACCCGATGAGAACGCCGTTTCCTTGACCATGCCGGTGCGCCTGGAAAGCTACAACTGGGAGTATGGAATCCACCCGTTGTTCGAGATGCACATCCCTGAGGGGCATCTCAAGGACGAGCTTGTGCGACGTTTCAGCAAGTCGGTGCGCGGCTTTGATGACTTCGCTTTACTGGGCATTGTCGGTCCACATCAACTTGGCCGTATCAGTGTTGCCCATGAAGCGGGTGGCGAGTCGTTGCCTGAGGTCAAGCTCTCCGAACTGTTGGTCTATGACGGGGCACAAGAGCTGTTTGATGACCTTCTCAAAACCTACGCAGCCTACTCGGGGGTGTCGGGCGTTCAACCGAAAGTGCTGGTGCGCGACGCAGGCGATATGGCCCCCGACGTTGAGCGTTTCACTCATCGAGGCGCCACGCATCTGGTTAAGGCGTTCAACGACTCAGACTTTCCGCAACTGGCAGCCAATGAGTTTTTCTGCATGCGGGCTGCACTCCATTGTGGTCTTGAAGTACCTGAATTCCATCTCAGCCAGCAGGGAACGCTCCTGGTGGTGAAGCGGTTCGACATCGGTGAAAGCGCCTACCTCGGATTTGAGGACATGTGCGTTCTATCGGGTTGGGGAACCGCGAAGAAGTACGACGGCAGCTATCAGGGATGCGCGAAGCTGATCCGGTCTTTTGTCACGCCAAGCCGCATAACCAGGACGCTGGAAGATTTCTTCATGATGGTGGCGCTCTCTGCTGGTATCCAGAATGGTGACGGGCACCTGAAGAACTTCGGTCTGCTTTATGAAAACTGTGCGGAAGATGCTGACGTGTGGCTCGCCCCGGCTTACGACCTGGTGACCACCACTGTGTACAACGGCAACGACATCATGGGGCTGTTGCTCGGTGGCTCGAAAGCCTGGCCAAAGCGCAAGATGCTGGTTCAGTTCGGGCGTAGCTCATGCGGTTTGACAGAGGTTCGCTGCAACGAATTGCTAGCCAGAGTGCATAAGGGAATGAGTCGCGCTATGGAGGAGCTTTCCGAGTATCGAAGCGCCCACCCAGCGTTCGACAAGGTGGGGGAAAAGATGACCGCTGCATGGGCTGCCGGGCTGGCCAGGAGCATTGTGCCGGAGTGATTTTGCCGGGATTCTTTGAAGACTTGCCACCTCGTTACTTTGTTTACCGCCGCGCAATATCCGAAAAGTAAAACTTATCCAGCGTATGCCGCGACTCGGTGTACTCGAACTGCCTTCCATCCTGCAAAAACGTCTGGTTGCTCACCACGATCACATGGCTCTGACCTTCGAGGTCCAGGTGTGTCTGATCGTCCTTCCCCCGCGGCAGCGCTTCGATGGTGCGCTGCGCATAGCTGATTTGCAGCTGCAGCGTCTGCTCGATAAACGCATAGATCGACTGCTCGGCAATCTCCCGGTCCAGCCCCGGAATCAGGTCGGCGACGAAGTGATTGATGTCGAGGATCACCCGCTTGCCGTCGATCCGCCGTACTCGTTTGACCCGGGTTATCAGGCTGCCGGCTTCGGCCTCTATGTGTTGCATCAGTGGCCCTTCCAGCGGGAATTGGCTGAACTCCACAACTTCGGTGCTGACGTCATCGCCGAGGGCGGCATGGGTCTCTCGAAAGCTGACGATGCCGCCGAGCTGGAATTCGATGGGGTTGGGCGACAGTACGAATGTGCCCTTGCCATGGATCTTTTGCGCGAACCCGCGCTCCTGCAATTGCTCGATCGCCCGGCGCACCGTGCCACGGCTGGCCTGGTAGGCGTCCATCAGTTCGGTTTCGGAGGGCAGGCGCGTGCCGCGTTGCAGGCGTTCGGTGGTGATGCTGGCAAGCAGATCGGTATAGATCTGGTTGTATTTGCTCATGGGGGAGGGCTCTGTGCCGCGTTGGCGTTCAAGGCAGGAACCTTAGTGGCAGCGATGGGGTTTGTCCATGCAACCCATTGTAGAACTCGGAAATTTCTGACTTAAAAAACAGAAAATTAATCATTTTCAAACTCGTACATACGAGTTATTGCTTTAACTCGTACAGACGAGTACTTTTGGCTTCGGCGTGCTGCCTATGACCGCCCCAATAAAAAAAACCAAAGTGGATACCAAGCATGAGCCACGACTATCCGAATATTGCCCGCGAGATTCTCAAGAACCTCGGTGGCAGCGACAACCTTGAGCAAGCTGCCCACTGCGTGACCCGCCTGCGCCTGGCCCTCAAGGACCCGAGCCTGGCGAACAGCGGCGCTCTGAACCAGGTAGACCTGGTCAAGGGTTCGTTCTTCACCGGCGGCCTGTTCCAGATCGTGATCGGCCCCGGCGAAGTGGAAAAGGTCTACGCCGCCCTGCGTGAGCAAACGGGCCTCGCCGCGTCGACCATCGCGGACGTGAAACAGAAAAGCGCCGACAAGATAAACCCGATGCAGCGCCTGGTGCGGGTGTTCTCCGACGTGTTCATGCCGATTTTGCCGGCACTGATCATTGCCGGCTTGCTCATGGGGGTGAACAACCTGATGGGCGCCAAGGGCATGTTCATCGCGGACAAGACCCTGCTCGACGCCTATCCGAACCTGGATGGCCTGTGGAGCCTGATCAACCTGATGGCCAACACCTCGTTCGTGTTCCTGCCGGCGCTGGTGGGCTGGTCGGCGGCCAAGCGTTTTGGTGGCAGTGAAATCCTCGGCATCGTCCTCGGCCTGATGCTGGTGCACCCCGATTTGCTCAATGCCTGGAACTACGGCAAGGCGGTCGCCGGCCTTGATGGCGCGAGCCTGCCGTACTTCGATATTTTCGGCTGGTTCAAAATCGAGAAGGTCGGTTACCAAGGCCAGATCCTGCCGATCCTGCTGGCCGCCTACGTGATGAGCGTGATTGAAAAATGGCTGCGGGCGCGGGTGCCAAATGCCATCCAATTGCTGGTGGTGCCGATCACTACCATCGTCGTTACGGGCGTGCTGGCGCTGGCGATCATCGGCCCGGTGACCCGTCACCTCGGCATCCTGATCACCGAAGGCGTGGTCACTCTGTTTGACCTGGCGCCCATGGTCGGCGGCGCCATTTTCGGCCTGCTGTACGCACCGCTGGTGATCACCGGCATGCACCACATGTTCCTCGCCGTGGACCTGCAACTGATCTCCACTCAGGGCGGCACCTTTATCTGGCCGATGATCGTCATGTCCAACCTGGCCCAGGGCAGCGCGGCGCTCGGCGTGTTCTACATGAGCCGCAATGCGCGGGATAAAAGCATGGCCTCCACCTCGGCGATTTCCGCTTACTTCGGTATCACTGAGCCGGCGATGTTCGGGGTCAACCTGCGCTTCAAGTTTCCGTTCTACGCCGCCCTGACCGGCTCGGCGCTGGGCAGTATTTTCCTCTCGCTGAACAAGGTCCAGGCCTCGGCCATTGGCGTGGGTGGCTTGCCCGGGTTCATCTCGATCATCCCGCAATACATCCCAAGTTTTGTCATCGGCATGGCCGTCGCGATTGTCGTGCCGTTTGTTTTGACCTGTGTGCTGAGCATGAAGATCGTGCGCCCTGGCTACCGCGTCGCCTGATCTACCGCTTTCGCGAGCAAGCCCGCTCCCACATTTTGAATGCGTTCCCCTGTGGGAGCCGGGCTTGCCCGCGATGAGGCTCTCAAGGCCAGCACATAACTTATTGAAGGAACCCACCATGCAAAACTGGCAACACTCGGTGATCTACCAGATCTACCCAAAAAGCTTCCATAGCCACGCGGGTAACGCCACCGGTGACCTGCTGGGCATCGTGGACAAGCTCGATTACCTGAAATGGCTGGGCGTCGACTGCCTGTGGATCACCCCGTTCCTGCGCTCGCCCCAGCGCGACAACGGCTACGACATCAGCGACTACTACGCCATCGACCCGAGCTACGGGACCATGGCCGATTGCGACCTGCTGATCAGCGAAGCCGCCAAGCGCGGGATCACGCTGATGCTCGACATCGTGGTCAACCACACCTCCATCGAACACGAGTGGTTCCAGCAGGCCCGCAGCAGTCTCGACAACCCGTACCGCGACTTCTACATCTGGCGCGACCAGCCGAACAACTGGGAATCCAAGTTCGGCGGCTCGGCCTGGGAATACGAGGCGCAAACCGGCCAGTACTTCCTGCACCTGTTCGACCACACCCAGGCCGACCTGAATTGGGACAACCCGAAGGTGCGCGCCGAAGTCTTCAAGTTGATGCGCTTCTGGCGCGACAAGGGCGTGGGCGGTTTCCGCCTGGACGTGATCAACCTGATCTCCAAGCCGGCAGATTTCCCGGAAGACAACAGCGACGGTCGACGCTTCTACACCGACGGCCCGAACGTCCACGAATACCTGCAGGAAATGCACCGCGAAGTGTTCGAAGGGCATGACCTGATCAACGTCGGCGAGATGTCGTCCACCAGCCTTGAGCACTGCATTCGTTATTCGAATCCGCAGTACAAAGAGCTGTCGATGACCTTCAACTTTCACCACCTGAAAGTCGATTATCCGAACCTGCAAAAGTGGGTCGCGGCCGACTTCGACTTCCTGCAACTCAAGCAGATTCTGTCCGACTGGCAGCTCGGCATGCAGGCCGGTGGCGGCTGGAATGCGCTGTTCTGGTGTAACCACGACCAGCCGCGAGTGGTCTCGCGTTTTGGTGATGACGGCGAACACCGTGTGGTCTCGGCGAAGATGCTCGCCACTGCATTGCACTTCCTCCAGGGCACGCCTTTTGTGTACCAGGGCGAAGAGCTGGGGATGACCAATCCGGGCTTCGACACCATCGACCAATACCGAGATGTCGAGACCCTGAACATCTACCGGCTCAAGCGCGAGGCGGGTGAATCCGAGGCGTCGAGCATGGCGGCGATCATGCAGAAATCCCGCGACAACGGCCGCACACCGATGCAATGGAATGCCGAGCAAAACGCCGGCTTCAGCCGTGGCGAACCGTGGATTGGCATCCCGGCCAACGCGGCGCAGATCAACGTACAAAGCCAGCTGGATGACCCGCAATCGGTGCTGCATCACTACCGCGCGCTGATCGAACTGCGTCGGCACGAGCCGCTGATTCAGGAAGGCGTTTATCGCCAACTGCTGCCGCAGCACACCCAAGTCTGGGCGTACCTGCGTGAGGGCCACGGCGAACGCTTGCTGGTACTCAACAATTTCTACGGCACACCGTGCCAGATCGAATTGCCCGATGGCCTGCTGACGGCGGCGAGTGAGCAACGCCTGCTGATCAGCAACTACAACGACTGCCCACAGCGTTCGAGCCAGGTATCGCTGCGCCCGTATGAATCGTTTGTGCTGCACCTCAAGGACTGAGACCCGCTTTACCCCCGGCGTGGGAGAGCCGGGGTGCTTTAAAAAACATAATAAAAATATCGGAGTGCTTCATGAAAACAACAATAAAGCTGGGCCTCGTTGCATCCTGCCTGACCTTGCCGATGGCAGCTCAGGCGTTGGAATTCGCCGGCTACTTGCGTAGCGGTGCGGGGACTTCAACCGGCAGTGGCAAGCAGCGATGCTTCCAGTTGCCGGGTGCACAATCCAAGTACCGTCTGGGCAACGAGTGCGAGCAGTACGCCGAACTCGAGTTGCGCCAGAACCTGCTGACCCTCGACGACGGCTCGGTGTTCAGCGTCGATGCCATGGCCTCGCTGTACAACAAGTACGACCGGGCGCTGAAGTTCCAGGGTGAAGACAACGGCTCGGCACGCATGCCGCAGATGTATGCGCAGTGGTCGAACATCCCCAGCCTCAACGGCGGTTCGCTGTGGGCCGGCCGGCGCTACTACAAACGAAATGACATCCATATCTCCGACTTTTACTACTGGAACCAGAGCGCCACAGGCGGCGGTATCGAGGACGTGAAAATCGGCGACCTGAAGTACAGCTATGCACTGTCCCGCAAGGACAACCTGTACCAGAAGGAATACGCCACCCGTCACGACTTCAACGTGGCCGGCTTCAAGACCAACCCGGGCGGCGAGCTGGAACTGGGCTTGAGCTACATCGAAAAGGCCGGTGGCCGCGACACCAACAGCGGCTGGGCCATCACTGCCCAACATGTGCAGAAACCCTTCCTTGGCGGGCGCAACAAGTTCGCTTTGCAGTACGGCGAAGGTCCCGGCACCGGCCTCGGCTACACCGGCGATACGTTCCTCGATAAAAGCAGCAAGAGCTACCGTGCGGTGGAGTTCTTCGACTGGCAAGTGACCCCGCGTTTTGGCGGGCAGATCGAGGCCGTCTACCAGAAGGATATTCGCCCGGGCAGCCAGGACCAGACCTGGATGTCGCTGGGCGTGCGCCCTGCCTATGCGATCTCCGAACAGTTCAAGCTGGTCACCGAACTCGGTCATGATCAGGTCGAGGCTACTGGAGGCACGCGCAAGCTGAGCAAATTTACCTTCGCCCCGACCTGGTCGCCCAAAGGCCCGGATTTTTGGGCGCGGCCGGAAGTGCGGTTGTACTACACCTACGCGACCTGGAACGAAGCGGCCAAGCGTGCGGCCAATGAACTGGCGGCAGGTTCGGCGTTGTCCGACACCGGCAGCTACGGCACGGCGCGGCATGGTTCCAACGTTGGTGTGCAAGTCGAAT
The DNA here is from genome assembly GCF_034044025.1 of Pseudomonas sp. SED1. NCBI lineage: Bacteria > Pseudomonadati > Pseudomonadota > Gammaproteobacteria > Pseudomonadales > Pseudomonadaceae > Pseudomonas > Pseudomonas sp. SED1. The sequence continues at coordinate 47,963 of NZ_JAXCIS010000051.1, read as the reverse complement.
ACTGGTGGAAGTAGCAGATTCTCTGTAGGAGCGAGCTTGCTCGCGAAGGTCGTCAACGATAACGCGTGCATCCTGGATAAACGCGGTGCCTACGGGTTTTTCGCGAGCAAGCTCGCTCCTACAGAAAACAACATCCGCCCAATGATTTTTACAGAACAAAACAGCAGGTGAAGTCATGACCACAACTCAACCCCTGGAATTGCTGGCGCCCTTGTCCGGGGTGCTGCTCGCCCTGGACCAGGTGCCGGATCCGGTGTTCTCCAGTCGCCTGATCGGCGATGGCCTGTGCATCGATCCGACCTCGCAGACCCTCTGCGCGCCGCTGGCCGGGGTGATCAGCAATATCCAGGACAGTGGTCATGCGGTGAGTGTCACCGACGACAACGGCGTTCAGGTGCTGATGCACATCGGCCTGGACACCGTGAATCTCGCGGGCAAGGGTTTCACCCGACTGGTCGAGGAAGGCCAGCGGGTGGAAGCCGGGCAACCGTTGATTGAATTCGATGCCGACTACGTGGCCCTCAACGCCCGTAGTTTGCTGACCCTGATGCTGGTGGTCAGTGGCGAGCCCTTCAAACTGCTGACGCCCGAGCAGGGTTTGGTCGATGTGGGGCAACCGCTGCTGCGGGTAACCCCGCAAGTCGCTGCTGATGAGGCGAAAGACGAGGAGGGCGAAGCCCTGTTCTCCAAACCGCTGACGCTGCCCAACGCCAACGGCCTGCATGCGCGCCCGGCAGCGGTGCTGGCGCAGGCGGCCAAAGGTTTCAAGGCGAGTATTTACCTGCACAAGCAAACCGAGAGCGCCAACGCCAAGTCGCTGGTGCGGATCATGGCGTTGCAGACGGCGCAAGGCGACACCGTGCAAGTCAGCGCGGCAGGCGAGGACGCCGAAGCGGCGATCCAGGCGCTGGTGACCTTGCTGGCCGAAGGTTGCGGGGAAGCCGTCACGGCTCATCAACCTGCCGCTTCGCCCGTGGCGCCTGATTCATCGGCGACCTTGTTGCGCGGTGTGTGCGCCTCGCCGGGTTCGGCGTTTGGCCAAGTCGTGCAGGTTAAAGAGCCGGCGCTGACCATCGTCGAAGCCGGTACGGGTGAAGCGCTGGAGCGTGCCGTGCTGACGCAGGCCCTGAGTGATGCGAATCTGGCCCTGCAAGCCTTGCAGGAAAAAGTCGTCGGCAGCGCCCAGTCCGAGATCTTCCGCGCGCACCAGGAATTGCTCGACGACCCGGCCCTGCTGGAACAGACCCGCGACCTGCTGGACCAGGGCAAAAGCGCGGCCTTCGCCTGGAACAGCGCCACCGAAGCCACCGCCACGCTCTTCCAGGGCCTGGGCAATGCCTTGCTTGCCGAGCGGGCTGCCGACCTGGCAGACGTTGGCCAGCGGGTGCTGAAACTGATCCTCGGCGTTCAGGACAGCGCCTGGGATTTGCCGGAGCAGGCGATCCTGATTGCCGAGCAACTGACTCCGTCACAAACTGCCAGCCTCGACACTCGCAAGGTATTGGGCTTCGTCACGGTGGGCGGTGGCGCTACCAGCCATGTCGCCATCCTTGCCCGCGCTCTTGGCTTGCCGGCCATCTGCGGCGTGCCGGTGCAGGTGCTGGAGTTGGTCAACGGTAAACAAGTGCTGCTGGATGCCGACAAAGGCGAGTTGCACCTGAACCCGGACCTGGCGGAGATCGAGCAGCTGCAAGTCACGCGCCAACAGCAAGTGCTGCGCCGTCAGCGGGAAGTGGAGCAGGCTTCATTGCCCGCCACTACCCGCGACGGTCATCACGTCGAAGTGACGGCCAACGTCGCGTCATTGCAGGAGGTGGAGCAGGCGCTGTCCCTGGGGGGCGAAGGTGTCGGTTTGCTGCGTTCCGAATTCCTCTACCTGGACCGCAACCGCGCACCGAGCCCCGAAGAACAGGCGGGCACCTACAGCGCCATCGCCCGTGCGTTGGGCCCTGAGCGCAATCTGGTGGTGCGCACCCTGGACGTCGGTGGCGACAAGCCGCTGGTCTATGTGCCGATGGACAGCGAGACCAATCCATTCCTCGGCCTGCGCGGGATTCGCCTGTGCCTGGAGCGCCCGGAACTGCTGCGCGAACAATTCCGCGCGATCCTCGCCAGTGCCGGTTTCGCCCGCCTGCATATCATGTTGCCGATGGTCAGCCTGCTCTCGGAGTTGCGCCTGGCGCGGCAGATTCTTGAAGAGGAAGCCCTGGCTTTGGGGCTGACGGAATTGCCTAAGCTGGGAATCATGATCGAAGTACCGTCGGCGGCGTTGATGGCCGACCTGTTTGCGCCGGAGGTGGATTTCTTCTCCATCGGCACCAACGACCTGACCCAATACACCCTGGCCATGGACCGTGATCACCCGCGCCTTGCCAGCCAGGCCGACAGCTTTCACCCGGCGGTGCTGCGCCTGATCGCCACCACCGTCAAGGCGGCCCATGCCCATGGCAAGTGGGTGGGGGTGTGTGGCGCGCTGGCGTCTGAAGCGCTGGCGGTGCCGGTGCTGATCGGGTTGGGGGTGGATGAGTTGTCGGTCAGCGTGCCGTTGATCCCGACCATCAAGGCCACCGTGCGCGAGCTGGACCTGGCCGACTGCCAATCCATCGCCCGACAGGTGCTCGGCCTGGAAGAAGCGGCGCAGGTACGCGAGGCGTTGCGCCTGTACCACGCGGCTACCGTTGAAACCTCATTGGTTGTGGAGAACTGACATGTTCGAGAAATTTCAGCGGGCGTTCTGGAAGGCCCTGACGCCGGATCTGGTTCTTGAAACGCCACAGGCGGTTGTTGCGCCAGCGGGCGAAACAGCGCTGGCGCCGGCGGTGCTGAATGCGCTGGGCGGGGCGGAGAATCTCACGTCGCAGCAGCGGGTGGCATTGACCCGGGTGCGGGTGCAATTGAAGGATGCGGGGCGGTTGGATGCGCAGGCGTTGAAGGCAGCGGGTGTGCCGGGCGTGATGGTGTTGGCGGGCGGGGTGGTGCACCTGATCACCGGCCTGAACACCGCTCTATAAATCAACGGAGATCAAATGTGGGAGCGGGCTTGCTCGCGAAGGCGGTGTGTCAGTCAATACATGTGCTGGCTGAACCACCGCCTTCGCGAGCAAGCCCGCTCCCACATTGGTTTTGTGGTGTCTAGAGAATGGGGGGATTAGAGCGGCGGGGTTTCGTCGGTCGGCTTGGTCTTGTCCACACCCGGCACATGCAGGTTGCCTTCCACCACCTGATTGCCTTCCAGCTGCGGCTGCGTCACCCACGTCAGGATGTCGTAGTAGCGCCGGATGTTCGCCACAAAATGCACGGGCTCACCGCCACGGGCGTATCCATAACGGGTCTTGCTGTACCACTGTTTCTGCGACAGGCGTGGCAGCATCTTCTTTACGTCCAGCCACTTGTTCGGGCTCAGGCCTTCTTTCTCGGCCAGCTTGCGCGCGTCATCCAGGTGACCGGTGCCGACGTTGTACGCCGCCAGGGCAAACCAGGTGCGGTCCGGCTCGGCAATCTTGTCGTCCAGTTCATCCTTGATCTTGGCCAGGTACTTGGCGCCACCCATGATGCTCTGCTTGGCGTCCAAACGGTTGGACACGCCCATGGCTTGCGCCGTGTTCTGGGTCAGCATCATCAGGCCGCGCACGCCGGTCTTGGAGGTGACCGCCGGCTGCCAGAGTGATTCCTGATAACCAATGGCCGCCAGCAGGCGCCAGTCGACCTTTTCTTCCTTGGCGTAGGCGCGGAAGTGTTTCTCGTATTTGGGCAGGCGCTGCTGCAGATGCTGGGCGAAGGTGTAGGCGCCGACGTAGCCGAGTACATCGACGTGCCCGTAGTAACGGTCTTTCAGGCGTTGCAGGGTGCCGTTCTTTTCAACCTTGTCGAGGTAGCTGTTGACCTCGTTGAGCAGGCTGTTGTCATCACCCGCGGCCACGGCCCACGCCTGGTTGCTGGCATCACCAAGGTCAAAGGCCACCCGCACGTTGGGGAAGTACACCTGGTTCATCGCCACTTCGTTGGAGTCCACCAGGGTCAGGTCGATCTGGCCTTCGTCCACCATGCGCAGCAGGTCGACCACCTCAACGGCGTCGGATTCTTCGTATTCAATTGCGGGAAACTGTTTTTTCAGCGCCGCCAGTTGCTCGGCGTGGGTGCTGCCCTTGAGCACCATGATCTTCTTGCCCACCAGGTCTGCCGCAGTGGTCGGGCGGGACTGGCCGTTGCGGTAGATGATCTGCGGGGTGACTTCCAGGTACGGATGGGAGAAACGCACCTCTTGGCGACGCTGCTCGCTGCTGACCAGACCGGCGGCGGCCAGCACCGGGCCGTTGGGTTTGCCGATCTGTGAGAACAGGTCGTCAAGATTGTCGGCGGTCTGGATCTCCAGCTTTACACCCAGGTCGTCGGCAAAGCGCTTGACCAGTTCGTATTCGAAACCGGTTTCGCCGTTACGGTCCTGGAAATAAGTGGCCGGGCTGTTTCGGGTAACCACCCGCAATACGCCATCCTCCTTGATTCGCTCGAGCGTGTTGGGTTTATCCACACACGCGCTGAGCAGCAGGAAGAGTCCGGTGACGAAGAGCCATTTGGCGCATCGCGGGCGTAAAGCAGTAGGGGAGAACATCTGCGCAGTATACGCAAAGGACTCGCGGCGCCATATCTCGACAGCGGGGCACTTGTCTGCTAGCGCCCGTAAAGCTGGGCTACAGGCCGCAGAAACGGGGCTTGGCAGCCGATTGTGACGGTTAAAATAACTGCCCGGAATAGCTGGGATGGCCATCTGATATCGTGCGATTTATGCCAACTGACGTCCGGCAGCGGCCATAGGTGCCGTTTCGGGTGCCGTTGGCGACGGTTTACGCTAGAATGCACGGCCTCAAAGCACACCCCCTTCCCGAGGCTGTCCCGAAGATGTTGATCCTGCGCGGCGCTCCTGCCCTTTCTGCCTTTCGCCACAGCAAACTCCTTGAGCAACTGAGCCAGAAGGTACCTTCTGTCAGTGGCCTGTATGCTGAATTTGCTCACTTCGCCGACGTTACCGGCGTTTTGACCGCCGACGAACAGCAAGTGCTGGCGCGCCTTCTGAAGTACGGTCCCAGCGTTCCTGTTCAAGAGCCTAACGGCCGCTTGTTCCTGGTCCTGCCACGGTTCGGCACCATCTCGCCCTGGTCGAGCAAGGCCAGCGACATCGCCCGCAACTGCGGCCTGGAAAAAATCCAGCGCCTGGAACGCGGGATCGCCTTCTATGTAGCAGGCCAGTTCAGCGACGCCGAGGCCGAGCTGATCGCCAGCAGCCTGCACGACCGCATGACCCAGATCATCGTGGCCCAGCTGGAACAGGCCGCCGGTCTGTTCAGCCACGCCGAGCCCAAGCCGCTGACCGCGATTGACGTGCTCGGTGGCGGTCGCGCCGCGCTGGAAACCGCCAACACCGAACTGGGCCTGGCCCTGGCCGAAGACGAAATTGACTACCTGGTCAACGCCTTCATCGGCCTGAAGCGCAACCCCCACGACATCGAACTGATGATGTTCGCCCAGGCGAACTCCGAGCACTGCCGTCACAAGATCTTCAACGCCAGTTGGGACATCGACGGCCAGAGCCAGGAAAAAAGCCTGTTCGGCATGATCAAGAACACCTACGTGATGCACAGCGAAGGCGTTCTGTCTGCTTATAAAGACAACGCCTCGGTCATCGTCGGCTCCGTCGCCGGCCGTTTCTTCCCGGACCCTGAGACCCGCCAATACGGTGCGGTGCAGGAGCCGGTGCACATCCTGATGAAGGTCGAGACCCACAACCACCCGACCGCGATTGCCCCGTTCCCGGGCGCAGCCACCGGTTCCGGCGGCGAGATTCGCGACGAAGGTGCAACCGGTCGTGGCGCCAAGCCAAAGGCTGGCCTCACGGGCTTCACCGTATCCAACCTGCAGATCCCGGGCTTCGAACAGCCGTGGGAAGTGCCGTACGGCAAACCTGAGCGCATTGTCACCGCACTGGACATCATGATCGAAGGCCCGCTGGGCGGCGCCGCGTTCAACAACGAATTCGGTCGTCCGGCCCTGACCGGCTACTTCCGTACTTTCGAACAGACCATCACCACTCCGCGTGGCGATGAAGTGCGCGGTTACCACAAGCCGATCATGTTGGCCGGCGGCATGGGCAACATCCGCGCCGAGCACGTACAGAAAGGCGAGATTCTGGTCGGCTCCAAGCTGATCGTCCTCGGCGGCCCGGCGATGCTGATCGGCCTGGGCGGCGGCGCCGCTTCCTCCATGGCTACCGGCACCAGCTCGGCAGATCTGGACTTCGCTTCCGTTCAGCGTGAAAACCCTGAGATGGAACGCCGTTGCCAGGAAGTCATCGACCGTTGCTGGCAATTGGGTGACAAGAACCCGATCAGCTTCATCCACGATGTCGGCGCGGGCGGCTTGTCCAACGCCTTCCCGGAACTGGTCAACGATGGCGACCGTGGCGGCCGTTTCGAACTGCGCAACATTCCAAACGACGAGCCGGGCATGGCCCCGCACGAAATCTGGAGCAACGAATCCCAGGAGCGTTACGTCCTGGCCGTCGGCCCTGCCGACTTCGAACGCTTCCAGGCGATCTGCGAGCGCGAGCGCTGCCCGTTTGCCGTGGTCGGCGAAGCCACTGCCGAGCCGCAACTGACGGTCACCGACAGCCACTTCGGCAACAGCCCGGTGGACATGCCGCTGGAAGTGCTGCTGGGCAAAGCCCCACGCATGCACCGTTCGGCCGTGCGTGAAAACGAACTGGGCGACGATTTCGATCCGTCGACCCTGGCCATCGCCGACTGCGTGGAGCGCGTCCTGCACCACCCGGCCGTTGCCAGCAAAAGCTTCCTGATCACCATCGGCGACCGCACCATTACCGGTCTGGTTGCCCGTGATCAAATGGTCGGCCCGTGGCAGGTTCCGGTGGCTGACGTTGCCGTCACCGCCACCAGCTTCGACGTCTACACCGGTGAAGCGATGGCCATGGGCGAGCGCACTCCGCTGGCCCTGCTGGACGCTCCGGCGTCGGGCCGCATGGCCATCGGCGAAACCCTGACCAACATCGCAGCGTCGCGTATCGCCAAGATCTCCGACATCAAACTGTCGGCCAACTGGATGTCCGCTGCCGGTCACCCGGGTGAAGATGCGCGTCTGTACGACACCGTGAAAGCGGTCGGCATGGAGCTGTGCCCTGAGCTGGGCATTACCATTCCGGTGGGCAAGGACTCCATGTCCATGGCCACGCGCTGGAACGATGAAGGCGTGGACAAGAGCGTCACCTCGCCGCTGTCGCTGATCGTCACCGGCTTTGCGCCGGTCACCGACATCCGCCAGACCCTGACCCCGCAACTGCGCATGGACAAGGGCACCACCGACCTGATCCTGATCGACCTCGGTCGTGGCCAGAACCGCATGGGCGCCTCGATCCTCGCCCAGGTGCACGGCAAGCTCGGCAAACAGGCCCCGGACGTCGACGACGCCGAAGACCTGAAAGCCTTCTTCGCCGTGATCCAGGGCTTGAACGCCGACGGTCACCTGCTGGCTTACCACGACCGTTCCGACGGTGGTTTGCTGACCAGCGCCGTGGAGATGGCCTTCGCCGGTCACTGCGGCCTGAACCTGAACCTCGATGGCCTGGCAGAAACGTCCGCCGACATCGCTGCAATCCTGTTCAACGAAGAACTGGGCGCCGTGATCCAGGTTCGCCAGGACGCAACGCCAGACGTACTCGCACAGTTCAGTGCCGCAGGCCTGGATGACTGCGTGGCCGTGGTTGGCCAGCCGATCAACAACGGTGAAATCAACATCGTCTTCAACGGCGAAACCGTGTTTGAAGGCCAGCGCCGCCTGTTGCAACGCCAGTGGGCCGAGACCAGCTACCAGATCCAGCGCCTGCGTGACAACGCTGACTGCGCCGAGCAGGAATTCGAGGTGATCCTGGAAGAAGACAACCCGGGCCTGAGCACCAAGCTCAGCTTCGACGTCAACCAGGACATCGCCGCGCCTTACATCAAGAAAGGCATCCGCCCACAAGTGGCCGTACTGCGTGAGCAGGGCGTCAACGGCCAGGTGGAAATGGCGGCGGCGTTCGACCGTGCCGGCTTCAATGCGATCGACGTGCACATGAGCGACATCCTCGCCGGTCGCGTTGATCTCAACGAGTTCAAAGGCCTCGTGGCCTGCGGTGGTTTCTCCTACGGCGACGTACTGGGTGCCGGTGAAGGCTGGGCCAAATCGGCCCTGTTCAACAGCCGTGCCCGCGACGCGTTCCAGGGCTTCTTCGAGCGTAACGACAGCTTCACCCTGGGTGTGTGCAACGGTTGCCAGATGATGTCCAACCTCAGCGAACTGATCCCGGGCAGCGAGTTCTGGCCGCACTTCGTGCGTAACCGTTCCGAGCAGTTCGAAGCCCGGGTTGCGATGGTTCAGGTGCAGGAATCCAACTCGATCTTCCTGCAGGGCATGGCCGGTTCGCGCATGCCGATCGCCATCGCCCACGGTGAAGGCCATGCCGAGTTCGCCAGCGAAGAAGCACTGCTGGAAGCCGACCTGTCCGGTACCGTGGCCCTGCGTTTCGTCGACAACCACGGCAAGGTCACCGAAGGCTACCCGGCCAACCCGAACGGCTCGCCGCGCGGGATCACCGGGCTGACCAGCCGCGACGGTCGCGTCACCATCATGATGCCGCACCCGGAGCGTGTATTCCGCGCCGTGCAGAACTCGTGGCGCCCGGAAGAGTGGAACGAAGACGGCGCGTGGATGCGCATGTTCCGTAACGCTCGCGTCTGGGTGAACTAAGACGGTGTACAAGCTCGCCTTCTTTGTGCCCGACAGCCATGTGGAGACGGTGAAAACCGCCGTCTTCGCAGCCGGCGGCGGGCGCATCGGCCACTACGACAGCTGCGCCTGGCAGGTACTGGGCCAGGGCCAATTCCGCGCGATGGACGGCAGCCAGCCGTTTATCGGGCAGGTGGGGCAGGTTGAAGTGGTTGAAGAATGGAAGGTTGAGCTGGTGGTGGCGAATGAATTGATCGTGGCTGTCGTGGCTGCGTTGAAGCTTAGCCATCCGTATGAGACACCGGCGTATGAGGTGTGGCAGTTGGCGGATTTTTGATTCGTCGGCTGCAAAACAAGAAACCCGCTGGGCCAGTTTGGTCAGCGGGTTTTTTGTTGCCTGAGGTTCTGTGGATAGCCTACGGATGGTTTGGATTTTTCTGACGTCCTTTTCAGGTTGTCGCTCGGAACCGCCCTCAATAGCCTTCTTTGGTCACCGTCCACTCGGTGACCGGGATCAGATTTCGGGCCCCGTCCAGCTTCATCACATCAGTATCTGAGACCCAACAATGACATTACCGGATGTAATTGCTCCACGACTCAATACGGGCACAGCGCTTGGGAAGGCTTTGATTTCAATGTTCAAATCCGTCGAAGCCGAGCTGATACTTGAGGGCGCCGAGCCTGGTGCGGTCAAAGTGATCGTTTTCGGTGGTTGTGCTGTCCACCTTTATACCAACCACCGGGTTTCTACAGATGTCGATGCGGAAATTTACTCTGCCAGGGCTCCTGACAGGTTCCTTCTTCAAACGTTACTTGCAGAGGTACCAGAGCAATTTGTCGACGAACGCTCCGGCCGGCTGATGGAGCTGAACTATGACCTCCAATACAACACTGGTTTTGGTCCGCTTCATGAGGAGTATTGGGAACGGAGCCTGCCGCTTGAAGAGTTTCCGATTGAATCGGCGTTGCATCTTCACATCGCTGCGCCTATCGACATAGTCATCTCCAAGCTGGGTAGAGCCACTGACCAAGACGTAGGCGACATCATGGCACTGCTTAGGTCAGGGTTCATATTGACCACTGAGCTGCGTCGTCTGGCATTGCAGGCGATAGATATGTATGTTGGCAACAAAGAGCCACCCAGATCCGTGCTCACCAATATTTTGCATGACTACCTGGAGACTATAGATGGCGAAGCCCCCTAACGGCCACGTCCTCTCATCTGCTTTGGATACGCTGGTCAAAAGCCCTTTGAATCAGGCTGATGATGTTGCGCTTGTCAGTGCGGCGAAAGCGGTTTGGTATTCGGACGCCAACCTCGTCAGCGAGGCTAGAGCTTTTCTAAATCAGCATGCCAGTGAGGTGGAGGTTCGCCGAGCAGGTTATCTGCTTGAGCGATTCACGCGTTTTTCGTGCGTCACTGATGGCCGAGTATCTGAAGTTTTTAAGGCCCTTGAGCTGTTTACACGCTCGACTCCCAAGTTGGAGCCGAAGCCACTAGCTATTGTGGCGCTTCGTAGTCGTCGCGATCAGCTGGCGGTTTCTTGGGGATTGAGTGAAGGTCTTGGTTTGAAGGCTCAAGCGCTGATGCCTTTCCAGACTCGGCATTACGAAGCTGAACAACGAGCAGCCTCTGCTTAAGCGAAAATGGCCATAAACGAACCCGGCTTATGTCGGGTTTTTGTTGTCTGCGGTTTCTCAATGGCGCGGAATATTCTGACAGCTCTTTCAGGTTGTCCCTCGGAATCTGCCTCTCTAACCTTCGCCAGTCGCTGCCAATTCAGTGACCGGGACTGCAAGCTCGTAAACATCACTAGGAGCCTATTCTTCTCGGAGCTTCACGATGGTCAAAGAAAACACCTCATCTTCCATAGCCTCACTTCAAGCCGCAGCCCGCCAGGCGACGGGTTAACCTGCCGATCAGTTATTCACCCTGGTACCTAATCTGGATAGCGAAACCCTGCTGGCGAACGCCTCTCAGGATCTTGCCTCAGTGCAGGCGCTGACAGTTCATCTGGCGTTTGAAGTCGACGGTTCCCACCGTGATGTGGCGCTGGGGATTTGTCGGATACTGGAGGGGGTTCAGTTGATGGTGGATCGGATGCTGGACTTGTATGAGGTGCCTGAGCCTGAGTAATTCGGCGCCTGTGAGGGCCATTCGCGAGCAAGCCCGCTCCCACATTTGACCGCGTTGCCATGACGGGCACCGATCAAAATGTGGGAGCGGGCTTGCTCGCGAAGAGGCCCTGATGCTCAGTAAAGATTCAGGCTTTTACCCCAACCTCACGACCACTGACCAACCGCTCCAACGCCTCACCCAACCCCGAAGCCTTGTCACCAATCAGCAAGTGCCAAACCCCACTCTCAAGCTGGCTAACACCCTGGCAACCCAGCGCAGTCAGTTGGGCTTCCGACAACACCGAACCGTCCCCCAACTCCACCCGCAGCCGCGTCATCGCCACCGCATCCAGTTGCAGCACATTGGCCCGACCGCCCAGCGCGCTCAGCCATTTCTCGGCCTCATGCACATTCACCGGTGTGCTCTTCTCAACAGGCGTTACCACCGCCGCCGGCGCCGCAACATACGAGGGCATCGCCAACCGAATCTCATCGGCAATGCTGTCCGCCATCGGCCCGACCACTACCTGCAAGCTCCCGCCATTCCCCGGCCGAACCACAGCCATGGCACCCAGTGCTTTTAACTCAGCATCCACCGCCTTGTTGCGATCCACCATGTCCAACCGCAGGCGTGTCGTGCAAGCACCCACACTCAGCAGATTGTCCGCACCACCCAGCGCTCGAATGTAAGCCCCGGCCCGCTGGTTATCGGTCATGGTCTCAGCCTGTACGACCTGAATATCCTCACGCCCCGGCGTCTTCAAGTTGAAGCGACGGATGCAGTAGTTGAACACGCTGTAATAGATCACCGCATACGCCAGCCCAACCGGGAACACCAGCCAGCCGTTGGTGGATTTACCCCAACCCAGCACCATGTCGATAAACCCGCCGGAGAAGGTAAAGCCCAGGTGAATGTTGAGCATGTTGGTGACCGCCATCGACAAGCCGGTCAGCAACGCATGCAGCAGATACAGGAATGGCGCGAGGAACATGAACGCGAACTCAATCGGCTCGGTCACCCCGGTCAGGAACGAGGTCAGCGCCATCGACAGGAAAATCCCGCCCATGATTTTGCGCCGCTCCGGCAGAGCATTGCGGTACATCGCCAGGCACGCCGCCGGCAGACCGAACAACATGACCGGGAACATGCCGGTCATGAACTGGCCGCCTTTCGGGTCGCCGGCAAAGTAGCGGGTCAGGTCGCCGGTCACTAGCGCGCCGGTCGCAGGATCCGTGAAGCTGCCGAACACAAACCACGCCATGTTGTTGAGGATATGGTGCAAGCCGGTGACGATCAGCAGGCGGTTGAACACGCCAAACACGAACGCGCCAAAGCTGCCGCTTTCCATCAGTAGTACGCCGAAGCTGTTGATGCCATGCTGGATTGGTGGCCAGATCAAACCAAAGATCACCCCCAGCGCTACCGCGGAGAACCCGGTGACGATCGGCACAAACCGTCGCCCACCAAAGAACGCCAGGTATTCGGGGAGCTTGATGTCCTTGAAGCGGTTATACAGCGCACCGGCCATCAAGCCGCTGGCGATCCCCGCGAGCATGCCCATGTTGATGCTGGCGTCCATCACCTTAAGGGTGGAGACCATCACCAGGTACCCAATGGCACCCGCCAGGCCCGCCGTGCCGTTGTTGTCGCGGGCAAAACCCACGGCAATCCCGATGGCGAAGATCAGCGCCAGGTTGGCGAAGATCGCCTGCCCGGCGTCGTGCATCACCGCGATGTTCAGCAGGTCAGTGTCGCCCAGTCGCAGCAGGAGGCCGGCGATCGGCAGAATCGCGATCGGCAGCATCAGTGCACGGCCCAGGCGTTGCAGCCCTTCGATAAAATGTTGATACACGGCGTGTCTCCCTATTCTTGTTGTTTTCAGCTCAGCGGCCAGTGGTGTTGACAGGCTTGGCGAACGGCTTTGGCGCTGCTCAGGTTAAGCAGGCTTTGGCTCAGTTGCCGGCATTGGGCTGCGTCCAGGTGACGGACACGGTCCTTGATTTCTCCGATTTGCGGCGGGCTGACGGACAGCTCGCTGATGCCCAGGCCGATCAGCACCGGCGTGGCCAGCGGGTCGGACGCAAGCGCCCCGCACACACCCACCCAACGGCCATGCTTGGCAGCGCCGATGCAGGTCTGGGCGATCAGCCGCAGCAGCGCCGGGTGCATGGCGTCGACCCGGGCGGCGAGGCCGGCGTGGTCGCGGTCCATGGCCAGGGTGTACTGGGACAGGTCATTGGTGCCGATGGACAAAAAGTCCGCATGCTCGGCCAGTTGCTCAGCCATCAGCGCCGCGGCGGGCACTTCGATCATCACCCCCAGTTCCGGGCGCTGGGTCAGTTCCAGTTCGGTGCACAGTTCATCGAGGCGCTGGCGGATGTGCAGCAGTTCGTCGACTTCGCTGACCATCGGCAGCAGGATCCGGCAGCGTTCCAGTGGCGAGACTTGCAGCAGCGCACGCAGTTGCTGGTCCAGCACTTCCGGGCGCACTTGCGCCATGCGAATGCCCCGCAGGCCCAGCACCGGGTTGGTCTCGAACGGTAGCGGCAGGTAGTCGAGTTGCTTGTCGCCGCCGACGTCGATGGTGCGGATGATCACGGACTTGTCACCCATGGCATCCAGCACGGCCTGATAGGCCTGGCGCTGCTCTTGCTCGTCGGGCGCAGTGCGGCGATCGACGAAGAGGAATTCGGTACGCAGCAGGCCAACGCCATCGGCGCCATTCTCGAAGGCCAGTTGGGCTTCGGCGCTGGAGGCGACATTCGCGGCCACTTCAATACGCACGCCATCCTGAGTGCTCGCGGTGCCTTGAGCCTCCGCCTGCTGTTGCTGGCGACGCAGTTTCTGCGCGTCGCGCAACTGGTGGACCTGAGCGTGGCGCGCATCGTCCGGCGTCAGTTCCAGGCGACCATTGGCGGCATCCAGCACCACCCGTTGACCTTGTGGCACTTCCAGCACTTGCTCGCCCAAAGCGACCACACACGGCAGGCCTTTGCCCCGTGCCAGAATCGCCACATGAGAAGTCGCGCCGCCTTCGGCCATGCAGATGCCGGCGGCGTTTTGCTTGCTCAGTTGCAGCAGGTCCGAGGGGGTCAATTCATGGGCCGAGACGATCGCGCCGGCCGGCAACTCGAAGTGCCAGGCCTCGCCCAACAGCGCCCGCAGCACGCGTTGTTGCAAGTCCCGCAGGTCGTTGGCGCGTTCGGCGAATAGCGGTTTACCCAGTGCCAGCAGCACCGCACATTGGGCCTGGATTGCATCGCGCCAGGCATGAGTGGCAGCGCTGCCGTGTTCGATGCTGGTGGTGGCGGCTTCCAGTAGCGTCGGGTCTTCCAGCAGCGCCAGGTGGGCGGCGAAGATCTCTTCTTCCTCAACGTCCTTGCGCTGGCGCGCCTGGTCCAGGGTGTGGCGGATTTCGCTGCGCACCTGTTCCAGGGCACTGTCCAGATGCTGCAATTGTTCATCCGGAACGTTGTTGCCCGGGTCCACCGGCAACTCGATCCCGTTCAGGCGGAACAGCGGGCCGCAGACCAAACCCGGCGCTGCGCAGACGCCTTGCAGCACCCCGGCCTCGGTATTTGCGCGTCGCGGGGCGACGGCCACCGGGGCGTGATGTTCTTCGCTGACGGCCACCGACAACGCGGCAATCAGTGCTTGCAGCGCCGCGTCACAATCCTTGCCGCGACAAGTGACCTGTACCTCGTCCTGCTCACCAATCCCCAGCCCCATCAAGCCGATCAAGCTTTCGCACGAAGCCGACTTGCCGGCGAAATGCAGCTGCGACTGGCTGCTGAATGCCTGTGCAGTCTTGCGGATCAAGGCCGCGGGGCGCGCGTGCAGGCCGCCACGATGGGTGATGCGAATAGTCGCACTGGCTTCGGCGACAGACTCATCAATGACTTTCGCTGCCCCGGCCAACCGCGCAACCACGTGTAGCAGCGGCTCGCCGACCCGGACCGTTTTCAGGGTGATCGGCCGCAGTTCGAACACATCACTGTTGGTCAGGATGATCAGGCTGACCAGGCTTTTGCACTGACGCGCAATCAGGTCCAGGTCAAACTGCACCAGCGCCTGGCCCTTGCTGACCCGCGCACCTTGCTTTACCAGCAACGCAAAACCTTCGCCGTTCAATTCCACCGTGTCGATGCCCACATGCATCAGCAATTCAGCGCCGTTATCGGCGCGAATGGTCAGCGCGTGCCCGGTACGGGCGACGTGGATGATCACGCCGTCGCACGGTGCATGCAGGCAATCATTGAGCGGGTCGATGGCAATGCCGTCGCCCATGGCGCCACTGGCGAACACTTCGTCGGGAACGTTGCCCAGGGTCAGCACCGGCCCACTGAGGGGAGCGCTGAGGGTAAGGTCTTTATTATTGTGGGACATGGGCACGGTACTCATCAGGAAAACGCTGCAATCAACTCAGTGGGTACGGGTCACTTTGCTCAAGTGACGCGGTTGGTCCGGGTCCATGCCCCGGGCCTCTGCCAAACCGGCAGCCATCACGTAGAAACTCTGGATCGCCAGGATCGGGTCCAGGGCCGGGTGTTCGGCACGGCTCAGGGTCAGGTTGCGTTCGGCGATGTCGTCGGGAGCGGCCAGCAACACGCGGGCACCACGCTGGCGCATGTCGGCGGCGAGGCTCAGCAGGCCGGCTTGTTCGGCGCCGCGTGGGGCGAAGACCAGCAGCGGGTAGTTGGCATCGATCAGGGCCATCGGGCCATGGCGCACTTCGGCGCTGCTGAACGCTTCAGCCTGGATCGCCGAGGTTTCCTTGAGCTTGAGCGCGGCTTCCTGGGCAATGGCAAAACCGGCGCCACGGCCGATCACCATCAGTTGCTGGCAGCCGCGCAGGGCTTCGATGGCCACGCTCCAGTCTTGCTTGGCGGCTTCACGCAAACCGTCGGGCAAGGCCTGGCAGGCTTGCAGCAATTCGGCTTCCTGGTTCCAGTGGCCGATCAGTTGGGCGCTGGCACTCAGGGTGGCGATAAAGCTTTTGGTGGCGGCAACACTGCGTTCCGGCCCGGCACACAGCGGCACGTGGAATTCGCAGGCGGCTTCCAGCGGTGAATCTTCGGCGTTGACCATCGAGATGCTCAAGGCGCCGCGCTTGCGCAGCAGGCGCAGGCTGTTGACCAGGTCCGGGCTTTGCCCCGACTGGGAGAAACCGAAGGCCACTTGCCCACTGACTTTGAGTGGCGATTGCAGCATGGTCACCACCGACATCGGCAACGACGCCACCGGAATCCCCAGGTGTTGCATGGTCAGGTAGGCGAAGTAACTGGCGGCATGGTCCGAACTGCCACGGGCGATGGTCATCGCGACTTGCGGCGGTTGGCGACGCAGGCGGCCGGCGACTTCCTCCAGCAATGGGTCCAGGCGTTGCAGTTGAGCCTCGACGGCCTCGCAGGAGGCCAGGGCCTCTTCAAGCATTTTTGAAGTCAATGGTTTCTCCTTCGACCATTACGTCGGTGAGGTGCAGGGAGCGGTCCAGGCGCACGCAGTCGGCGAAGCTGCCGGGCTGCAGGCGACCGCGTTCTTCGAGGCCCAGGTAGTCCGCAGGAAATTGCGACAGGCGTTGTGAGGCTTCACTGATGGGCAGGCCGATCTTCACCAGGTTGCGCAGCGCCTGGTCCATGGTCAGGGTGCTGCCGGCCAGCGTTCCATCGGCCAGGCGTACACCGCCCAGGCATTTGGTAACGGTGTGGCTGCCCAGCTTGTATTCACCGTCGGGCATGCCGGCGGCGGCGGTGGAATCGGTGACGCAGTACAGGCACGGGATCGAGCGCAAAGCCACGCGCATGGCGCCGGGGTGCACGTGCAGCAAGTCGGGAATCAGTTCGGCGTATTTGGCGTGGGCCAATGCGGCACCGACGATGCCGGGCTCGCGGTGATGCAGCGGGCTCATGGCGTTATACAAATGGGTAAAGCTGGTGGCGCCGGCGGCGAGGGCGGCGACGCCTTCTTCGTAGCTGCCCAGGGTGTGGCCGATCTGCATGCGCACGCCCCGTTCGCTGAGGGCGCGGATCAGGCCGTCATGGCCGGCGATTTCCGGGGCAATGGTGATCACCCGGATCGGCGCCAGGCGCAGGTATTCTTCGACTTCGGCCATCAAGGCGGTGTGGGCGAAGTTCGGTTGTGCGCCGAGTTTTCCCGGATTGATGTAGGGGCCTTCCAGGTGCACGCCGAGCACACGGGCGGTTCCGGTCGGACGGCTTTCGCAATAGGTGCCTATCTCGCCGAGCACGCGGGAGATTTCGTCCACCGGTGCGGTCATGGTGGTGGCCAGCAGCGAGGTGGTGCCAAACCGCACGTGGGTGCGAGTGATGGTGTGGAAGGCTTCGGTGCCTTCCATGATGTCTTTGCCGCCACCGCCGTGCACGTGCAGGTCGATAAAACCTGGCAGCAAATACGGCAGGTCGTTGTCAGCCGGGTCGCACGGGCTGCCTTCAACGGCAGTGACCTTGCCGTGCTGGTGCACCAGGCGGCCGCGAATCCAGCCGTTGGGCGTAAGAATGTTGTCTTCGGACATGGGCAGTTCTCTAAATTCGCAGTTCAGCGGAATAGTCGTGGCGGCGCAGTTCTGCAACGAAGTCGTAGTAGTCGTTGCGGCAATAGGTGTCGGTGATTTCAATCGGGGTGTTGTCGGCGGTGTAGCCCACCCGGGTCATCAGCAGCATGGCGGTGCCGGGGGCGATGCCCACCAGGGCTGCAAACTCGTCCGACGCGTTGATTGCCTGGATGTGTTGCAGGGCGCGCACGATGGGCTTGCCGATGCTCTCCAGGTATTCGTAGAGCGAGTTGCCGATGGCCTGCGGGTGGGGGAGGACGGAGGCGGGCATGGCGGTCATTTCAATCGCCATCACCGTGTCGTCGGCCTTACGTAAACGCTTGAGGCGCGCGACCTTGTCGCTCGGCGACAGGCCCAGGCGGATCAACTCTTCATGGGTCGGCTGGGTGATATCGCGCTCCAGCCACTGGGACGTTGGCACAAACCCCTTGAGCCGGAGCATTTCGCTGAAGCCCGACAGGCGCGACAGCGGCTGTTCCAGGCGGGGGGTGATGAAGGTTCCGGAGCCTTGGCTGCGACGGATCAGGCCTTGTTCGAAGAGTACTTCCAGCGCTTTACGGGCGGTCACCCGGGAAATGCTCAGTTGCTCGCTGAGGGCGCGTTCCGACGGCAATGCCTGCTCGGATTTCCATTGGCCAGCATGAATCGCGGCTTCGAGGTTACGGGCCAGTTGCAGGTACAGCGGCGTCGATTGTTTATCGTCGGGGCGCAGGGCCAGGATGGGGTTCATCGTGTCGGTTTCCGATGCGGTTATTGGAGTGTTGTCGCCCGGTAGTGATCGCAAGCTAATACCACTTAAATACCATGTCAATGCAGCGAAAACGGTGCAGGCGAGCGTTTACGGGCGCCTTAATAGTGCGCCAATCCAAGTGGTATTAGAGAGGTCTTTCTGTCGGGCAGAAGCGCGCAGCTTGCCGGGGTGAACTGGTATTCACCGGTAAGCGCTGCGCGGGGCAGGAATTTTTTTTGAATTATTTTACGAGCGGCGGGAAATTACGGACGAATCTCGATCATCGTGCCGTCTTTCACCAGGTTCCAGACTTCGCGCATGTCGACATTGCGCATGCCGATGCAGCCGTCGGTCCAGTCCAGGGTGTGGAACAGCTCTTCGGGGTAGTCCTCGGCGTCAGGGGTGCCGTGGATCATGATCATGCTGCCGGGCTTGACCCCTTCGCGGCGGGCGCGGGCGGAGTCGCTGATATTGGGGTAGGAGATGTGCATGGCCAGGTTGAAGCGGTCGCTGGTCTTGCGCCAGTCGATCCAGTAGAAGCCTTCCGGGGTTCGGCGGTCGCCTTCCATCAGCTTGGTGCCCTTGGGGTTTTTACCCAGGGAGATGCGATAGGTCTTGAGGGGCTTGCCGTCGTTGATCAGTTGCAACTGATGGGCGGACTTGAGCACCAGGATTTTCTCGACGGGTTTGCCCCCCAGGATCAATTGGGTGGAGGCTGGCGACAGCGTGGCAAACGACAGGCAGATCAGAGCAAGCAACCAACGCATTAAAACGGTATCCCCTGAAAAGACTACGTGCCGCCTGGATTGTTATTTGGCCAACTGGGTCAGCGGCGGCACGGACTCGCTGCGTACCGGATACGACTGTTGCCGGCGGTCAGCAAAAAAGCATTCTAAGGTACGCCCGACCGTGCGGAAAGCCAGCTCGGACCAAGGGATGTCGGCTTCATCGAATAAGCGCACTTCAAGGCTTTCGGGGCCTGCGGCAAAATCCAGGTCGATCAGTTCGGCGCGGTAGAAAATGTGCACCTGGCTGATGTGCGGCACATCGATCAAGGTATAGATGCTCAGGTTGCGCACCCGGGCGCAGGCTTCTTCCATGGTTTCGCGCATGGCAGCCTGTTCGACGGTCTCGCCGTTCTCCATAAAGCCTGCAGGCAAGGTCCAGAAACCCAGGCGCGGCTCGATGGCGCGGCGGCACAGCAGCACCTGCTCGCCCCACACCGGCACCGTGCCGGCGACGATATTGGGATTCTGGTAGTGAATGGTCTGACAGTGATCGCAGACATAACGCAGGCGTGCGTCGCCTTCGGGAATGCGCTGGGTGACTGGTTTACCGCACTGGCTGCAGAAGTTCATGCTGGGGTTCCTGGAGAGTGCGCCTATCTTGGCGTGACCGGGTATGGCCTGCAAGTTGTCGTTTAGCGACATGGCCAGGGTTTTGGGGTTGGGCGTGCGCAAGGTTTGGTGCATGATGCAAGGTAGCCAACAGACCGAGATGACTCATGCTGGACGAGCTACTTCGCCGGGTAAGCAATCATACGCCACGCACGCTGGAGACCGACGGTCGGTTCCCGGAAGCGGCGGTACTGGTGCCGATCACCCGCAGTGACGAACCCGAGCTGATCCTGACCTTGCGCGCCAGCGGGCTATCCACCCATGGCGGTGAAGTGGCGTTCCCTGGCGGGCGCCGCGACCCTGAAGATCTCAACCTGATATTCACCGCGCTGCGCGAGGCCGAAGAAGAAATCGGCCTGCCGCCGGGGTTGGTTGAAGTGATTGGTCCGCTGAGCCCGCTGATTTCCCTGCACGGGATTCGTGTCACGCCTTATGTAGGCGTTATCCCTGATTACGTTGAATACGTGGCCAATGACGCCGAGATCGCCGCTGTGTTCAGCGTGCCCCTGGAGTTTTTTCGCCAGGATCCCCGCGAACACACCCACCGTATCGATTACCAGGGCCGCAGTTGGTATGTGCCCAGTTATCGGTTTGGCGAATACAAGATCTGGGGCCTGACGGCGATCATGATTGTCGAGCTGATCAATCTGCTCTATGACGATGCCGACATCAGCCTGCATCGGCCGCCGAAAAGCTTCATCAATACCTAAGAGCCAGATGGCCATCGTTCCTGCCGTGAGGATCCACCTATGAAATACCGCCTGGGCGACGCCCGAGTCGAAACCCATCCCAACAGCTGGGTGGCCCCCAATGCCACGCTGGTGGGCAAGGTCAAGCTGGAGGAGGGCGCCAACGTCTGGTTCAACGCGGTGTTGCGCGGCGACAACGAGCTGATCCTGATCGGCAAGAACAGCAACGTGCAGGACGGCAGCGTGATGCACACCGACATGGGTTAC
The DNA here is from genome assembly GCF_034044025.1 of Pseudomonas sp. SED1. Classification (NCBI taxonomy): domain Bacteria; kingdom Pseudomonadati; phylum Pseudomonadota; class Gammaproteobacteria; order Pseudomonadales; family Pseudomonadaceae; genus Pseudomonas; species Pseudomonas sp. SED1. The sequence goes on along the minus strand of NZ_JAXCIS010000051.1, from coordinate 27,418 downwards.
CCGCTGACCCTCGGCACCGGCGTGACCATCGGCCATAACGCCATGTTGCATGGCTGCACGGTGGACGATTACAGCCTGATCGGCATCAACGCGGTGATTCTTAACGGCGCGAAGATCGGCAAGCACTGCATCATCGGCGCCAATTCGCTGATCGGTGAGGGCAAGGAAATTCCCGATGGTTCGCTGGTAATGGGCTCGCCGGGCAAAGTGGTACGGGAGCTGACCGACGTGCAGAAGAAGATGCTTGAAGCCAGCGCTGCGCACTATGTGCATAACTCCCAGCGTTATGCCCGTGATCTGGTTGAGCAGGAAGAATGACCGTATCTGAACGGCCGGTAGCGTCGCCTTGCGTGAGCATTTGCGCGCTGGATGACGATGATATCTGCACGGGATGCCAGCGCACGGTGGAAGAGATTACCCGCTGGAGTCGCATGGACAACGCCGAGCGCCGGGTGGTGCTGGGGTTGTGCCATGAGCGGGCGAAGGCGAGCGGGCTGGTGTGGATGATTCCGGGGAAGTCCGGCGCCTGATAGACCGCTTTCGCGAGCAAGCCCGCTCCCATATTTGATTGCGTTTATCTTGGAGGAATGCGTTCAAAATGTGGGAGCGGGCTTGCTCGCGAAAGGGCCCGCCCAGACGACATATTTCCAAATGTGAAGTACCCTGTGCCCATTGTTCACAGGTCCCTCGCCCCATGTTCTTCCTGATTGCCTACATCAGCAGCGTCGTGCTGATTAATTTCGCCTTTTCCACCGCCCCGCACCTGGATGTCATCTGGTCTGCCTGGGGCGGTTTGGTGTTTGTCCTGCGGGACATGGTGCAAACCCGCTTCGGTCACGGCGCGATCATCGCCATGCTGGCGGCGCTGGTGCTGTCCTATATCACCTCTGATCCGTCCATCGCCCTGGCCAGCGCCACGGCGTTCGCGGTGTCCGAGTGCATCGACTGGCTGGTGTTCAGCATCACCAAACGTCCACTCCACGACCGCCTGTGGATAAGTTCGGCGCTGAGTATTCCCCTCGACACCTTCATCTTTTTCGGCCTGATCGGCGCGCTCACGCCTGCCGTAGCGGGCACTGCCCTGGTCTCGAAGTTCGCCGGCGTTACCGTGGTGTGGCTGGCCATGGCCTGGCGTTTGCGCCGCCAGCGCGTCGCCAACTGAAGCCAATCCTTACAGTTCATGTAAAATGCCGGCCTTTCTCCACATGATCCGCTCCCCTGAGGACCTGAGATGACCCGAATCGGAACTCCATTGTCGCCAACCGCGACCCGCGTAATGCTGTGTGGCTGCGGTGAGCTGGGCAAGGAAGTGGTAATCGAACTGCAACGCCTGGGCGTTGAAGTGATTGCCGTGGATCGCTACGCCAACGCACCGGCCATGCAGGTTGCCCACCGCAGCCATGTGATCAACATGCTCGACGGCGCCGCCCTGCGTGCCGTGATCGAAGCCGAAAAGCCGCACTTCATCGTGCCGGAAATCGAAGCGATCGCCACCGCGACCCTGGTTGAGCTGGAAGCCGAAGGCTTCACCGTGATCCCGACCGCCCGCGCCACGTTGCTGACCATGAACCGCGAGGGCATCCGTCGCCTGGCCGCTGAAGAGCTCGACCTGCCGACCTCGCCGTACCACTTTGCCGACACCTTCGAGGACTACAGCAAGGCCGTCACCGACCTGGGCTTCCCGTGTGTGGTGAAGCCGGTGATGAGTTCGTCGGGCAAGGGCCAGAGCCTGTTGCGCAGTGCCGATGACGTGCAGAAAGCCTGGGATTACGCTCAGGAAGGCGGGCGTGCCGGCAAAGGCCGCGTGATCATCGAAGGCTTTATCGACTTCGACTACGAAATCACCCTGCTGACCGTGCGCCACATCGGCGGCACCACCTTCTGCGCGCCTGTCGGTCACCGTCAGGAGAAGGGCGACTACCAGGAATCCTGGCAGCCACAGGCCATGAGCCCGATTGCGCTGGCGGAATCCGAGCGTGTTGCCAAGGCAGTGACCGAGGCCCTGGGCGGTCGTGGTCTGTTTGGTGTCGAGCTGTTCATCAAGGGCGATCAGGTGTGGTTCAGCGAAGTATCGCCGCGTCCCCATGACACTGGTTTGGTGACGCTGATTTCCCAGGACTTGTCGCAGTTTGCCCTGCATGCGCGGGCAATTCTCGGCCTGCCGATCCCGTTGATCCGTCAGTTCGGGCCTTCGGCTTCGGCGGTGATTCTTGTGGAAGGCAAGTCGACCCAGACGGCGTTTGCCAACCTGGGTGCTGCGTTGAGCGAGCCGGATACGGCGTTGCGTTTGTTCGGCAAGCCGGAAGTGAACGGTCAGCGCCGCATGGGCGTGGCGCTGGCGCGGGATGAGTCGATTGAGGCTGCCCGGGCTAAAGCTACCCGTGCTTCGAAGGCAGTTGTTGTAGAGCTGTAACCGAGTCGCGCCCTTCGCGAGCAAGCCCGCTCCCACATTTGAATGTATTCGCAAATCAAAATGTGGGAGGGGGCTTGCTCCCGAAGGCGGTTTATCAGGCGACCTTATTCAGATCGTTATTGCGCGTCTCTTTCAGGCACAGCACAGCAATCAAGCTGATCACCGCTGCCGCCGACACATACCCGCCGACATAACTCAAACCGCCCATCGCCACCAGCTTGGTCGCGAAGAACGGTGCCGCCGACGCGCCCACGATTCCACCCAGGTTATACGCCGCCGAAGCACCGGTATAACGCACGCGGGTCGGGAACAGTTCCGGCAACATTGCGCCCATCGGGGCAAAGGTCACGCCCATCAGGAACAGCTCCAGCGCCAGGAACAATGCCACTGCCCAGGTTGAACCGTGGGTCAGCAACGGTTCCATGGTGAAGCCGGAGAGGATGGTCAGGATCGCACCCACAATCAGCACCGGCTTACGCCCGTAACGGTCGCTTGCCCACGCCGCCAACGGCGTCGCCGCGCCCATGAACAGCACGGCGAAGCACAGCAGCCCGAGGAAGGTTTCACGGCTATAGCCCAGCGTGGACACGCCGTAGCTCAGGGAAAACGCAGTGGTGATATAGAACAGCGCATAACACACCACCATCGACGCCGCGCCCAGCAGCACCGGCAGCCAATGCTGGCTGAACAGTTCCACCAGCGGCACTTTCACCGGAGCTTCCTTGGCTACGGCGTTCGCGAACACCGGCGTTTCGTGCAGTTTGAGCCGCGCATAAAGACCGACCATCACCAGCGCTGCGCTGAGGATGAACGGAATGCGCCAGCCCCAGCTGCGGAACTGCTCGTCGCTCAGGTTCATGGCCAAGATCAGGAACAGCCCGTTGGCCGCCAAAAAGCCAATCGACGGGCCCAGTTGCGGGAACATGCCGAACCAGGCGCGTTTGCCCTTCGGTGCGTTCTCGGTCGCCAGCAACGCCGCGCCGCCCCATTCGCCGCCAAGCCCGAGGCCCTGGCCGAAGCGCAGCACGCAGAGCAGGATCGGTGCCCAGGCGCCGATGCTGTCATAACCGGGCAGCAAGCCAATCAGCGTGGTGCACACGCCCATCAGCAGCAGGGACGCCACCAACGTCGATTTACGGCCAATCCGGTCACCAAAATGGCCGAACAGTGCCGACCCCAACGGACGGGCAATAAACGCGATACCGAAGGTCAGGAACGAGGCGAGCATCTGCGCCGTGCCGGAGGTTTGCGGGAAGAACACTGGCCCGATCACCAGTGCGGCGGCAGTTGCGTAGATATAGAAGTCGTAGAACTCGATGGCGGTGCCGACGATGCTCGCGGTGGCGACCCGGGCCGTCGAGTTGGTCGGGGCGGCGGTCGCCGTCTCGTTATAGGTGGTGGTCATTGAGGTATCCCTGACGGTCATTGCGCGTTTGGACGCGGATTATTATTGGTCGAACACCCATGGATCAGGGTTGTGCGCGGGGCGGCTCGGGATGGGAGCAAGCACCGGTCAGACACGACATCGCGGCGCCGGCCCCTGTAGGAGCGAGCTTGCTCGCGATGCTCGTTAACGATAACACGGGGAACCTGACAGCCAACGGCGCTCTCGGGTTTTTCGCGAGCAAGCTCGCTCCTACATGTGCCAGATCAGTACCTTGGCCACGCGGTTGTCTTCGGTCTCGAGGATTTCCAGGCGATAGCGGCCGATTTTCAGGCACACGGCGCAATCCGGAATGGTCTCCAGCGCTTCGGTGACCAGGCCGTTGAGGGTCTTGGGACCATCGCTGGGCAGGTGCCAGCCGAGGGTTTTGTTCAGGTCGCGAATCGAGGCGGCGCCGTCGATCACGTAGCGGCCATCCAGTTGTGGCTGGATGTGCGGGTTGTCGAGGTGCTGCTCGCTTTCGAACTCACCGACGATTTCTTCAAGAATGTCTTCCAGGGTCACGATGCCCAGCACTTCGCCGTATTCATCCACCACCATGCCCAGGCGGCGCTGCTGCTTGTGGAAGTTCAGCAGTTGCAGTTGCAGTGGGGTGCTTTCCGGGACGAAGTAGGGCTCGTGACAGGCGGCCAGCAGCGCTTCCTTGGTCAGGCTGGCGTCCGGCAGCAGGTGGCGGATCTGCCGGGTGTTGAGCACCGCTTCGACCTGGTTGATGTCGCTGTGGAACACCGGCAGCCGGGTACGCGTGGAAATCCGCAGTTGCTCGATGATTTCCTCTACCGAGTCATCCAGGTTGATGCCGTCCACTTCGCTGCGGGGCACCAGGATGTCGTTCACGGTGATGTTGTCCAGCGCATGGATGCCTGGCATGCCCGGTGCGCGGGTGTTGGGGATTTCGGCTTCCGGCTCGTCGTCCTGATCCGGCTGCGGCTCGTCGCTTTTCTTGACCACGCCCGGTTTGCGGGCGAACGGGCGCAGCAGCAACAGGCTGATTCCATTGAGCAGCCAAGCTAGTGGGGAAAGGATTTTCAGCGGCACGCCCAGCAACGTATTACCGAAGCCAAGTATGGTTTGTGGGTGGCGAGTGGCCAGGGCGCGCGGCAGATAGTCGGCCAACACCAGCAGGACCGCACTGGAGATCACCCAGCCGAGCCACGGGCCGTTTTCTGCCCAGGCGTAGATCGCCAGCAGCGTGCAGAGAATCACCACCACGGCGCGGCACAGGGTGTTGCAGAGGATCAGGCTGTTGCGCGGAAAATTCAGGCGGGCGGCGGCTTTGTCACCCTGGCGGGTGCCAGGGCGCAGCGCCAGCAAATGTTGCCGGGCGGCTTCGATGGCGGTAAACAGCGCCGACCATAAAACCAGCAAGGCTATTACGGCAAGCATCGGCCCTAAGGGCAAGTTGTCCATGTCGGCTGCCCGTCAGATATGCAGGATGTATTCGCGAACCAGCTTGCTGCCGAAATAGGCCAGCATCAGCAGGCAGAAACCGGCCAGGGTCCAGCGGATCGCCTTGTGCCCGCGCCAGCCGAGGCGGTTGCGGCCCCACAGCAGCACGCTGAACACCACCCAGGCCAGGCACGCCAGCAGGGTCTTGTGCACCAGGTGCTGGGCGAACAGGTTCTCGACGAACAGCCAGCCGGAGATCAGCGACAGCGACAGCAGCGTCCAGCCGGCCCAGAGGAAGCCGAACAGCAGGCTTTCCATGGTTTGCAGCGGCGGGAAGTTCTTGATCAGCCCGGACGGGTGCTTGTGCTTGAGCTGGTGGTCTTGCAACAGCAGCAACAAGGCCTGGAACACCGCGATGGTGAACATGCCGTAGGCGAGGATCGACAGCAGGATGTGGGCGAGGATGCCCGGCTCTTCATCAATGACCTGCACGGTGCCGGTCGGAGTGAATTGCGCCAGCAGCACCGTCAGCATCCCGAGCGGGAACAGCAGCACCAGCAGGTTCTCCACCGGGATCCGGTAGCAGGCCATCAGGGTCAGCGCGATCACCGCGGCGGCAATCAGACTGGCGGCGCTGAAAAAATCCAGGCCCAGGCCGACCGGCGTCATCAAATGCGTGAACAGGCTCGCTGCGTGGGCCAGCAGGGCGATCACGCCAAGGCCTACCAACAGGCGTTTGTCGGCCTTGGCGCCTTGGGCCAGACGAGTGCCCTGATAGAGGGTCGCAGCGGCATACAAGATGGCGGCGGCGAGGCTGGGTAGCAAACTGGGTGACAAAGGGAGCATAAATCCTGTTAAGCAGGCCCGAAAGGCGCTGAGTTTGGCATACACCTGCGTAACACGAAAGACTCTCAGGCCAGACAGCGGGTGTGCATGGCGACAGTCTTCGCTATAATCCGCGACCTGCCCACGCCGCAGGCTCGCCGAGCGCTGTTTTTAATAGCGATTTACCACAGCCTGGGCCGCCATTACCTCGGTCTAACATAGGGCCTGAAAGGATCGCGCATGTTTGAAAATCTGACTGACCGTCTCTCGCAGACGCTGCGCCATGTCACCGGCAAGGCCAAGCTGACCGAGGACAATATTAAAGACACCCTGCGTGAAGTGCGCATGGCGTTGCTGGAAGCCGACGTCGCCTTGCCGGTGGTGAAGGACTTCGTCAACTCGGTCAAAGAGCGCGCGGTCGGCACCGAAGTGTCCCGCAGCCTGACCCCGGGCCAGGCGTTTGTGAAGATCGTCCAGGCCGAACTCGAAAGCCTGATGGGCGCGGCCAACGAAGATTTGAACCTCAGCGCCGTGCCGCCAGCCGTTGTGCTGATGGCTGGCCTGCAAGGTGCGGGTAAAACCACCACGGCCGGCAAACTGGCGCGCTTCCTTAAAGAGCGCAAGAAGAAGTCGGTGATGGTGGTGTCTGCGGACGTTTACCGTCCGGCCGCGATCAAACAACTGGAAATGCTCGCGGGCGAAGTCGGTGTGATCTTCTTCCCGTCCGACCTGAGCCAGAAGCCGGTCGATATTGCCCAGGCTGCTATTAAAGAAGCCAAGCTGAAATTCATCGACGTGGTCATCGTCGATACCGCCGGTCGCCTGCACATCGATGAAGAGATGATGGGCGAGATCAAGGCGCTGCATGCCGCGATCAACCCGGTAGAGACCCTGTTCGTGGTCGACGCCATGACCGGCCAGGATGCGGCCAACACCGCCAAGGCCTTTGGTGACGCGCTGCCGCTGACCGGTGTGATCCTGACCAAGGTCGACGGCGACGCCCGTGGCGGTGCCGCCTTGTCGGTGCGTGCGATTACCGGCAAGCCGATCAAGTTCATCGGTATGGGCGAGAAGAGCGAAGCGCTCGAGCCGTTCCACCCTGAACGGATCGCCTCGCGTATCCTCGGCATGGGCGATGTGCTCAGCCTGATCGAGCAAGCGGAAGCGACCCTCGACAAGGACAAAGCCGACAAGCTGGCTAAAAAGCTGAAGAAGGGCAAGGGCTTCGACCTCGAAGACTTCCGCGACCAGCTGCAACAGATGAAGAACATGGGCGGCCTTGGCGGCCTGATGGACAAGCTGCCGAACATCGGCGGCGTGAACCTGGCGCAAATGGGCAATGCCCAGGGCGCGGCAGAGAAGCAATTCAAGCAGATGGAAGCCATCATCAATTCCATGACCCCGGCCGAGCGCCGCGACCCTGAGCTGATCAGCGGTTCGCGCAAACGTCGGATCGCCATGGGTTCCGGCACTCAGGTGCAGGACATCGGTCGCTTGATCAAGCAACACAAGCAGATGCAGAAGATGATGAAGAAATTCTCCGCAAAAGGCGGAATGGCCAAGATGATGCGCGGCATGGGCGGTATGTTGCCCGGCGGCGGCATGCCAAAGATGTAAAGAATTCGAGCAAAAGCCTGCTTTTGCTCCGACCCACAGGGATGTGGGATCTCCAGCAAACCCGCCGTTGGCGGGAGCTGACTTGCCGTTTTAACCGACGGCTCTATAGCAGATCTGAATGGCACGCTGATAGGCGCCAGAAAAAGACATTTGCAAAAGTCCGGATATTCCTTAGAATATGCGGCCTTTCGGGCACCTATGCCCGCTGTGCATTTAGATTTGCAGCACCGACTACAGGAACGATGTTCACATGCTAACAATCCGTCTTGCCCTTGGCGGCTCCAAAAAGCGCCCGTTTTACCACTTGACCGTAACTGACAGCCGCAACCCACGTGACGGCTCTCACAAGGAACAAGTTGGCTTCTTCAACCCGATCGCTCGTGGTCAAGAAGTCCGTCTGTCCGTGAACCAAGAGCGCGTAGCCTACTGGCTGAGCGTTGGTGCACAACCTTCTGAGCGCGTTGCTCAGTTGTTGAAGGATGCATCTAAGGCTGCGGCCTGAGCAATATGAACGCGACGCCAGCGGTTGCTGATGATTTGATCGTTATCGGCAAGATTTACTCTGTTCATGGCGTTCGCGGCGAAGTGAAGGTGTATTCCTTTACTGATCCGACTGAAAACCTGTTGCAGTACAAGACCTGGACGCTCAAGCGCGAAGGTAGTGTGAAACAGGTAGAGCTGGTCAGTGGACGCGGGAGCGACAAGTTCCTGGTCGCAAAGCTCAAGGGTCTTGATGATCGTGAAGAAGCTCGTCTTCTGGCCGGTTATGAGATCTGCGTGCCGCGCAACCTGTTCCCTGAATTGACCGACGGCGAGTACTACTGGTACCAGCTGGAAGGTCTGAAGGTAATTGATCAACTCGGGCAATTGTTCGGGAAAATCGATCATCTTCTGGAAACCGGCGCCAATGATGTAATGGTGGTCAAGCCTTGCGCTGGCAGCCTGGATGATCGTGAACGCCTGTTGCCCTATACAGAGCAATGCGTGTTGGCCATCGACCTGGCAGCGGGCGAGATGAAGGTGGAATGGGACGCGGACTTCTAACGTGGCTAACCTGCGCGTTGAAGTGATCAGTTTGTTTCCCGAGATGTTTTCCGCCATCAGCGAGTACGGCATCACCAGTCGGGCGGTGAAACAGGGGCTCTTGCAGCTCACCTGTTGGAACCCGCGAGACTACACGACGGATCGACATCACACTGTGGACGATCGCCCATTTGGCGGTGGCCCGGGCATGGTGATGAAGATCAAGCCCCTGGAAGATGCGTTGGTTCAGGCCAAGGCAGCCGCCGGGGAGAAGGCGAAGGTAATTTACCTGTCCCCTCAAGGCCGTCAGCTGAATCAGTCGGCGGTGCGCGAGTTGGCGAATCTGGAAGCATTAATCCTGATTGCCGGTCGCTATGAAGGCATTGACGAGCGGTTTATTGAAGCTCATGTCGATGAAGAGTGGTCGATTGGGGACTATGTCCTGTCTGGCGGCGAGCTGCCGGCGATGGTCCTGATAGATGCGGTTACACGACTGCTGCCTGGAGCTTTAGGGCATGCGGACTCCGCGGAGGAAGATTCCTTCACGGATGGTTTGCTGGATTGCCCGCACTACACCCGACCGGAGGTGTATGCGGATCAGCGTGTTCCCGACGTATTGCTAAGTGGCAATCACGCACACATCCGGCGTTGGCGTTTACAGCAGTCCCTCGGGCGGACCTATGAACGACGCGCCGATCTTCTGGAAAGCCGCTCGCTTTCTGGAGAAGAGAAGAAGCTGCTCGAGGAATACATCCTCGGGCGGGACGATAGTTAACAACGTATCGATGGTAGGTCCGACGACTTACCTTAGGAGCACAGCATGACTAACAAAATCATCCTTGCACTCGAAGCAGAGCAGATGACCAAAGAGATCCCTACCTTTGCCCCGGGCGACACCATTGTCGTTCAGGTGAAAGTGAAGGAAGGCGACCGTTCGCGTCTGCAAGCGTTCGAAGGCGTGGTAATTGCCAAGCGTAACCGTGGTGTGAACAGTGCTTTCACTGTTCGTAAAATCTCCAACGGTGTTGGCGTAGAGCGTACTTTCCAGACCTACAGCCCGCAAATCGACAGCATGGCCGTTAAACGTCGCGGTGACGTACGTAAAGCCAAGCTGTACTACCTGCGTGACCTGTCCGGTAAAGCAGCTCGCATCAAGGAAAAACTGGCTTAAGTCCAGCTTCCCGATGCAGAAAAAAGCAGCCTACGGGCTGCTTTTTTGTTGCCTGAAATTTGTCTTTTTTTCCGGTATCTATTCATGACTACCCGCCTCGAAGAAATTCAGCGTCGTACTGACCTTTCCGTTACCCATGTGACCAAAGCCGTTTTCCCACCGACTACCAACCACCACAACACGCTGTTCGGCGGTACCGCACTGGCATGGATGGACGAAGTGTCGTTCATTACGGCGACGCGTTTCTGCCGCTTGCCGCTTGTGACGGTCTCCACCGACCGTATCGACTTCAATCACGCGATACCGGCGGGCTCCATCGTTGAACTGATCGGTCGCGTGATCAAGGTGGGTAACACCAGCCTCAAGGTTCAGGTGGAAGTATTTGTCGAAAGCATGAGCGCTGACGGACGAGAAAAGGCTATCCAGGGCGTGTTCAGTTTTGTCGCGATTGATACTGACAAACGACCGGTGCCCGTGCTGCCAGGGTTTGCCGACTGATCCTGAATCGAGTCGCTTTTGTGGCGAGGGAGCTTGCTCCCGTTGGGCTGCGCAGCGGCCCTGAAACCTGCAATAGAAGTCTTTGTGTTGGACCTCAATGGTCAATCAGGGCCGCTTCGCGCCCCAGCGGGAGCAAGCTCCCTCGCCACAGATTATTTGCCCGCCTTCATTGATGTGTAGATGCCTGAGCTGCGATAGGATCTACCCGACACCGCCACTTTCCCAGCCTGAGCCCTCATGCCCGCCATCGACCACCCCCAGATCGACCGCTTCCTCGATGCCCTATGGCTGGAAAAAGGCCTGTCAGACAACACCCGCCAGGCTTACCGCAGTGACCTAGCATTGTTCAACGGCTGGCTGCTGGAGAAAAACCTCGAGCTGCTCAACGCCGGTCGCGAGCTGATCCTCGACCATTTGTCCTGGCGCCTGGAGCAAAACTACAAACCTCGCTCTACCGCACGTTTTCTCTCGGGCGTACGTGGCTTCTATCGCTACCTGCTGCGGGAAAAGCTGATCGCGATCGACCCGACCCTGCAAATCGACATGCCGCAGTTAGGCCGGCCCCTGCCCAAGTCCCTGTCGGAAGCCGACGTCGAAGCCTTGCTCGCAGCCCCGGACTTGAGCGAAGCCATCGGCCAGCGTGACCGCGCCATGCTGGAAGTGCTGTATGCCTGCGGCCTGCGCGTCACCGAGTTGATCAGCCTGACCCTGGAGCAGGTCAACCTGCGCCAGGGCGTATTGCGCGTGATGGGCAAGGGCAGCAAGGAACGCCTGGTGCCCATGGGCGAAGAGGCGATTGTGTGGATCGAGCGCTACATGCGCGATGCCCGCAGCGAGTTGCTCAACGGTCGGCCCAGCGATGTGCTGTTCCCCAGCCTGCGCGGTGAGCAGATGACCCGCCAGACCTTCTGGCATCGCATCAAGCACCAGGCCAAGGTCGCGGGGATCGGCAAGTCGCTGTCGCCCCACACCCTGCGTCACGCCTTCGCCACGCATTTGCTCAACCACGGCGCGGATTTGCGCGTGGTTCAAATGCTCCTGGGCCACAGCGACTTATCCACCACCCAGATCTACACCCACGTGGCCCGGGCGCGTTTGCAGGAGATGCACGCCAAGCACCATCCCCGCGGATGAAAATCACATCGGAAAAAGCCCAATTTCCCCGCGACTGGCTGCCCTGCGGCCCAACTGTGGTAGGCTTTGCCGGTTCGCAAAGGGGACGGCCCAAACCCGTGTTTGAAGATCGGTGTTCCTGCTCCCGTCCCTGCATCTGCCTTCAGGAGTTCCCATGCGCTTGACCCAGATTTTCGCCATCGCAGCCATTGCGTTGGTCTCCACCTTTGCCGTCGCCGATGACGCCGCAGAAAAGACAATCCGCAAGAGCCTGGAAGCCCTCCAGCTCGACACTCCGATTGAAAGCATCAGCGCCAGCCCGATGGCCGGTCTGTATGAAGTCAAGCTCAAGGGCAGCCGCGTGCTGTACGCCAGCGCCGATGGCCAGTACATCGTCCAGGGCTACCTGTTCCAGTTGAAAGACGGCAAGCCCGTGAACCTCACCGAGAAAGCCGAGCGCCTGGGCGTGTCCAAGCTGATCAACGGCATCCCGGTGGCTGAAACCGTGGTTTACCCGGCCATTGGTGAAACCAAGACTCACATCACCGTCTTTACCGACACCACCTGCCCGTACTGCCACAAGCTGCACGCCGAAGTGCCTGAGCTGAACAAGCTCGGCGTTGAAGTGCGCTACGTGGCGTTCCCGCGCCAGGGCCTGGGTTCGCCGGGTGACGAGCAGTTGCAAGCTGTCTGGTGTTCGGCCGACAAGAAAGCCGCCATGGACAAGATGGTCGATGGCAAGGAAATCAAGGCTGCCAAGTGCGCCAACCCGGTTTCCAAACAATTCGCCCTCGGCCAGTCGATTGGTGTGAGCGGCACGCCGGCCATCGTTTTGGCCGATGGTCAGGTGATTCCGGGCTACCAGCCAGCACCGCAAGTTGCCAAACTGGCACTCAACGCAAAGTAAGCAAAATCGTCGAGCCTTGACGATCATGACTCGCCGACCGTTCGGCGGGTCATTAATAGAGAGCCGCAGCTGTGCGGCTGTTTTCACGGCCGACCTTGAGTCGGCCGTTTCATGGGGAGTTCTTCAGTGAAACCGGTCAAAGTAGGCATCTGTGGGTTAGGGACCGTCGGTGGCGGCACCTTCAACGTACTTCAGCGTAACGCTGAAGAAATTTCCCGCCGTGCAGGGCGTGGGATTGAAGTGGCACAAATTGCCACGCGTACGCCAAAGCCTCAGTTCCAAACGACCGGTATTGCGATTACCAACGATGTCTTCGAAGTCGCCACCAACCCTGAAATCGATATCGTCATCGAACTGGTGGGCGGCTACACCGTGGCCCGCGAACTGGTGCTCAAGGCCATCGAAAACGGCAAGCACGTAGTGACCGCCAACAAGGCGCTGATCGCCGTGCACGGTAACGAAATCTTCGCTAAGGCCCGCGAGAAGGGCGTGATCGTGGCGTTCGAAGCCGCGGTGGCCGGTGGTATCCCGGTGATCAAGGCGATCCGTGAAGGCCTGTCCGCCAACCGCATCAACTGGGTGGCCGGCATCATCAACGGCACCGGTAACTTCATCCTCACCGAAATGCGCGAGAAGGGCCGTACCTTCGAAGACGTGCTCGCCGAAGCCCAGGCCCTGGGTTACGCCGAAGCCGATCCGACCTTCGACGTCGAAGGCATCGACGCTGCCCACAAGCTGACGATCCTGGCGTCCATCGCCTTTGGTATCCCGCTGCAGTTCGACAAGGCCTACACCGAAGGCATCACCAAGCTGACCACCGCCGACGTGAACTACGCCGAAGCCCTGGGCTACCGCATCAAGCACCTCGGTGTGGCGCGCAGCACCCCGGCCGGTATCGAGCTGCGTGTGCACCCGACGCTGATCCCGGCCGACCGCCTGATCGCCAACGTCAATGGCGTGATGAACGCCGTGATGGTCAACGGTGACGCCGCCGGTTCCACCCTGTTCTACGGCGCCGGTGCCGGCATGGAACCGACGGCTTCGTCGGTAATCGCCGACCTGGTGGACGTGGTGCGTGCCATGACCAGCGACCCGGAAAACCGCGTACCGCACCTGGCCTTCCAGCCGGACTCGCTGTCGGCCCATCCGATCCTGCCGATCGAGGCCTGCGAAAGTGCCTACTACCTGCGCATCCAGGCCAAGGATCACCCGGGCGTGCTCGCTCAGGTGGCCAGCATCCTGTCGGAGCGCGGCATCAACATTGAATCGATCATGCAGAAGGAAGTCGAAGAACAAGACGGCCTGGTGCCCATGATCCTGCTGACCCACCGCGTGCTGGAACAGCACATCAACGATGCCATCGCCGCGCTTGAAGCGTTGCAGGGTGTGGTTGGGCCGGTGGTGCGGATTCGCGTCGAACACCTGAACTAATCGTTTTGCGGCAAGGGCCCCACAGGTTCGGCGGCCCTTGTTCAAGCATGCTCTAGAGGAGCCAGTCATGCGTTATATCAGCACCCGCGGCCAGGCACCGGCCCTGAATTTTGAAGACGTCCTGCTGGCCGGTCTGGCCACCGACGGCGGCCTGTACGTGCCGGAAAACCTGCCACGCTTTACCCAGGAAGAAATCGCTTCCTGGGCCGGCCTGCCGTACCACGAGCTGGCGTTCCGGGTCATGCGCCCGTTCGTCACCGGCAGCATCCCGGATGCGGATTTCAAGAAGATCCTGGAAGAAACCTACGGCGTGTTTTCCCACAGCGCCATCGCCCCGTTGCGTCAACTGAACGGCAACGAATGGGTCCTGGAGCTGTTCCACGGCCCGACCCTGGCGTTCAAGGATTTCGCCCTGCAACTGCTGGGTCGCCTGCTGGACTACGTGCTGGAAAAACGCGGTGAGCGCGTGGTGATCATCGGCGCCACTTCCGGTGATACCGGCTCGGCGGCGATCGAAGGCTGCAAGCACTGCGAAAACGTCGACATCTTCATCCTGCACCCGCACAACCGCGTGTCGGAAGTGCAGCGTCGGCAGATGACTACGATCTTCGGCGAGAACATCCACAACATCGCCATCGAAGGCAACTTCGATGACTGCCAGGAAATGGTCAAGGCCAGCTTTGCCGACCAGAGCTTCCTCAAGGGCACGCGCCTGGTGGCGGTGAACTCGATCAACTGGGCGCGGATCATGGCCCAGATCGTCTACTACTTCCATGCGTCCCTGCAGTTGGGCGGCCCGGCGCGTTCGGTGTCGTTCTCGGTGCCAACCGGCAACTTCGGCGACATCTTCGCCGGTTACCTGGCGCGCAACATGGGCCTGCCGATCAACCAGTTGATCGTCGCCACCAACCGCAATGACATCCTGCACCGCTTCATGAGCGGCAACCAGTACGTCAAGGAAACCCTGCACGCCACGCTGTCGCCGTCGATGGACATCATGGTGTCGTCGAACTTCGAACGCCTGCTGTTCGACATGCACGGTCGCAACGGCGCGGCCCTGGCTGGCCTGATGGACAGCTTCAAGCAAGGTGGCGGTTTCAGCGTCGAGCAAGAGCGCTGGACTGAAACCCGCAAGCTGTTCGACTCCCTGGCCGTGGACGATGCACAAACCTGCGAGACCATTGCCGAAGTCTACGCCCAGACCGGCGAGCTGCTGGACCCGCACACCGCCATTGGCGTCAAGGCCGCGCGCGAATGCCGTCGCAGCCTGGACATCCCGATGGTGATTCTCGGTACCGCGCACCCGGTCAAATTCCCGGAAGCGGTGGAGAAGGCCGGTGTTGGCAAAGCGCTGGAATTGCCACCGCACCTCACCGACCTGTTTGAACGCGAAGAGCGTTGCACGGTGTTGGCCAATGACCTGAAAGCGGTGCAGGCGTTTGTCAGCCAGCATGGCAATCGCGGCAAGCCACTCTGAGCCAACGGCTTTACGTGGTAGCTCAAGCCCGTCTTCGTGACGGGCTTTTTCATTCTGGCGAGCCATACTTGCGCGGCGACCAACAAGAATAATCAAGGAAACCCAACTGGTGTATGTATCGACCCGCGCGTGTGTGTGGCTGACAGGTGTGCTGTTGCTTGTGCAGGGTTCGGCAAGCCTCGCGGCTGTCAGCCTGCCGTTCAAGCTGGTGCCGGCGACGCAGGAGAGGCTCTGAAGGTGCGGTTTTACAGAGGTGCAAAAAAAAGCCGCGTTCCCGTCCTTGGGTGAGCGGCGTTTTTCGTTTCTGGCAGACCCGGCCGGAGCGATCGTTTATGCGAGTAGTTTTTGCGCGACTGCCATTACGGTTCCGACAGCCGTGAAGAAGCCGATGGCGATACCTACGGGATACCAGAAATTCTCTCGGGTTATCTTGTGGGATTCTGCGTTGAGCTTGCGTTGCTCTGCATAAATTCTTGATATGTCGGCGTGAATCTTCTCTAGTACAGCCTGCTCTTTTTCGTGTTCCAGCATGGTCTTTATCCTTCGCAACGGGGGCCTTTTGGTATGCGCTGTTTATCGGTGTGGCAGCATCATCAGCACTCACCGAGTATAGGATTCACCCTCAGCGTCAGCGCCAAAACGGCGACCCATTAAGTAAGCAGTTATGTGCTGCCGTTTTTTGGTTGTCATGTTGCAAGCGCATGCTGGACACGTCATCCCCCGGCAACCCTTGAAAGACGAAAAAGCGAACTTTCCTACGACACAAATAGTCACTTAGGATAGATGCAGCTCCCGTTTACACGATTGTTCCCGAACTATTGAGTGGTGATCGAGATGGAAAGTATCAGCCTATTGCTCGGTGAAGCACTGAGCCCTTATCAGGTCACGCTGACCACCTCGGGTGTGCAGGGCGAATGCCTGGTAACCGTAAAGAATCCGGCCGGTGCCATCGTGGTCGAACGTGAAGTCGACCAGGCGCAATTGACCGACAAGCGTGCATTGGTCGACGTGGTGGATTGTTTGCACCGCGACTTGATGATTGCCGAAGGACGCCTGGAGCCCTCGGTCATGGCGGCTCTGCGCAACGCGGCCCTGACTCGGCCGAGCGCCTGTGCATGAAGATTTATTTTTGTTTGGAACCTTCCTACGGTAAGGCGAGTCAGACTTTGTAACAGCGAGACCAAGCATTGTGCTCCGGTGCTTGTGGCTCGTTGTTACTGGTCTTTTTAGGCCCTTATTAACCCCGAGCTGTCTCCCCACTGCTCGGGGTTTCTTTTTGCCCGCGATTTGTCAGGGCCTCGGGGCATCCTGGAAAAACGTCGGGTTGTCTTTCAGGTATTGCTCACGCATGACCGGGTCGAGCCATGATGCGTAGGACTGTCGCAGTTGCTCCTGCGGGATTTCGCGCAGCACCTGATTGATCCGCTCGATGGCTACGCGCCCTGCTGCAGTATCCGTGCAGCCGATATGGGTCAGTTGAGAGGGCGGGGTGCCCTTGATGGGATAAAAGATCAGGTCCTGGGGATCAATGCCCTGTTGCAGCGCCTGATAGCGAACTTCTGTCCAGTAACCCAGCACCGCCTCCAGGCGCCCTCTGCGTTGCATCTGTAGCAGGCTGCCGAGGGCGTCATTGCCGTAGTGCGGTGCCAACTTATGCGTACTGGCGTGCTTCAGTGCTTCATCGATAATGGCGCCATAGCTGCGCTCAGCGATGATGCCGAGGCGCGCCTCCTGCGCATTCAAAAACGCCTCCAGGTCAAACATTCCATCCACCACAAACGGCGCCAGCGCTGCCCGCTGATTTTGGCGGATCGTCACCCCGTTGCTCAACGTCGCAAAGGCCTGGACGGAAAAAACAACGGTTTTTGCGCGTTCTGCCGTCCACAGCAGAGACGGGTCGCATGTGAGAGTGGCGGGGTCGCGGAGCATCTGCATGGCGCGTGCACGGTTTACGTGGAGGATTTGGTGTCGATATTCCGGCATGTGCTCGGCAAGTATCGGCAGCAGTTGGTCGAGGGCGCCCTGGCCTTTTTGCGGGCCTTCGAAAATCGTCACTGGCGGCAGGTCACGCAGCAGCCAGATCAAGGTGTCCTGTGCCTGGCTCGACAGCGGCCACGCCCCGAGCAGTGAACCCAGCAGGCACAGGCGAATGATGAAGCGCCGGGCCATCAGATCGCGCCATCCTCACGCAGGCGCGTAATGGCGGCCGCGTCGTAGCCCAATTCATTGAGCACCACGGCGTTGTGCTCACCCAACTGTGGTCCGACCCACTCACAACTACCCGGTGTGTCCGACAGTTTGGGCACGATGCCGGGCATCTTGAAGTCCTTGCCGCCTGGGAGCTGGGCCTTGAGGAACATTTCGCGGGCGAGAAACTGTGGGTCTCCCAACATGTCTTCAGCGCTGTAGATACGGCTGGCGGGCACTTCGGCCTTGTTCAGCTGTTCCACCACTTGCTCCAGCGGCAGCGAGTTGACCCAGCGATCAATCACGCCATACAACTCATCGCGCCGACTGTCGCGGCCATCGTTGCTGGCCAGGGCCGGATCGTTGGCCAGGTCGTCCCGACCAATGGCCAACATGAACCGCTTGAAGATCGCATCGCCATTGGCGCCGATCTGCACATGCTTGCCATCCTGGGTGGTGTGGATCGAGGAGGGCGTGATGCCCGGCATGATGTTGCCGGTGCGTTCGCGGATAAAGCCAAATACGTCGAACTCCGGGATCATGCTTTCCATCATCGCGAAGATCGCTTCATACAGCGCCACATCCACGACCTGGCCGAGCCCGCCATTCACTTCGCGATGACGCAGGGCCATCAGTGCCCCGATCACCGCCCACAACGCCGCAATTGAGTCGCCGATGGAAATCCCGGTGCGCACCGGCGGGCGGTCCTCGAAACCGGTGATGTAGCGCAGGCCGCCCATCGACTCGCCTACCGCGCCAAACCCTGGCTGGTCCTTCATCGGCCCGGTCTGGCCGAAGCCCGAGAGGCGCACCATCACCAGTTTCGGGTTCAGGGCGTGAAGGGTTTCCCAGCTCAGGCCGAGCTTTTCCAGCACGCCAGGGCGAAAGTTCTCGATCAAAATGTCGGCGTCCGCCAACAGCTGCTTGAGGATCGCCAGGCCGTCCGGGTGTTTCAGGTTCAGGGTCAGGGATTTCTTGTTGCGGGCCTGCACAAACCACCACAGCGAGGTGCCTTCATACAGCTTGCGCCACTTGCGCAGCGGGTCGCCGCCATCCGGTGATTCGACCTTGATCACCTCGGCGCCGAACTCGGCACAGATGCGGGACGCAAACGGGCCGGCGATCAAGGTGCCAAGTTCGATGACTTTCAGGCCGGCAAGTGGTTTGGCGGTAAACGACATGAGGAACCTTTCGGGCAGGGCAGGGATGTGAGCCTTTTAACATAGGCGAGTCGCGCAGTGATAAGGATGATGCAGCGCAGGATTCGTTGAATCAGCTCGCCATCGGTTAGACTTGCCGCCTTTCCCTGTCTCTAGAAGTCCGTTCATGGCCCAGCCGTCCACGACCTACAAGTTTGAACTCAACCTCACCGACCTTGATCGTTCGGTGTACGAGAGCGTCAAGCAGACCATCGCCCGCCACCCTTCGGAAACCGAAGAGCGCATGACCGTGCGTTTGCTGGCCTACGCACTTTTCTACAACGAACAGTTGTCTTTTGGTCGTGGCCTGTCAGATGTAGACGAACCAGCGCTGTGGGAAAAAAGCCTGGATGATCGCGTCCTGCACTGGATCGAAGTCGGCCAGCCGGATGCGGACCGCCTGACCTGGTGTTCCCGCCGTACCGAACGCACCACCTTGCTGGCCTATGGCAGCTTGCGCGTCTGGGAAGGCAAAGTGGTGCCGGTGGCGAAAAACCTGAAAAACGTGAGCATTGCCGCCGTACCCCAGGAAATCCTGGAAGTGCTGGCCAAGGACATGCCCCGGGTGATCAAGTGGGACGTGATGATCAGCGAAGGCACGATCTTCGTGACCGATGATCGTGGCCAGCACGAAGTCCAGCTGGAATGGCTGGCTGGCGAGCGCGGCTGAAACGTCGACAGGTCGAATGTGGGAGCTGTCGAGCTTCAGTGAGGCTGCGATGCAGGCGCTGCGGTCTGACAGGTACACCGAGGTGATCCTATCGCAGCCTCGCTGGAGCTCGACAGCTCCTACAAGGGATCACCGCTAATTTTCAACATTAAAAGAGAAGCTTCCGTCACCCCATGCGTATCGATCCTCGCCCGTTGCCTGCCGTCCTGCCATTCCTCGGTGAATTGCCACCGCTGTTGACCCGTCTCTACGCCGCACGCGGGGTGCAATCGGAAGCCGAGCTGGATAAAAGCCTGGCGCGGCTGATTCCCTATCAGCAGCTCAAGGGCATCGATGCCGCAGTGGACCTGCTGGTGACGGCCCTGGAACAGCGCCAGCGGATCCTGATCGTGGGTGACTTCGACGCTGATGGCGCCACCGCCAGCACCGTGGGCACCCTGGGCCTGCGCTTGTTGGGTGCCGCCCATGTCGACTACCTGGTACCCAACCGTTTTGAGTACGGCTACGGCCTGACCCCGGAAATCGTCGCCGTGGCCTTGCAGCGCGAGCCACAGCTGCTGATCACCGTGGACAACGGCATCTCCAGCGTCGAAGGCGTGGCGGCGGCGAAAGCGGCGGGGCTCAAGGTGTTGGTCACCGACCACCACTTGCCGGGCGACGAACTGCCGGCGGCGGATGCGATCGTCAATCCGAACCAGCCGGGCTGTGAATTCCCCAGCAAGGCCCTGGCCGGTGTGGGCGTGATCTTCTACGTGCTGATGGCCCTGCGCGCGCGTTTGCGCAGCCTTGGCTGGTACGAGAACAAGCCGCAGCCGAACATCGGCGAACTGCTGGACCTGGTAGCCCTGGGTAGCGTGGCCGATGTGGTCCCGCTGGACGCCAACAATCGCATCCTGGTCTATCAAGGCCTGGAACGCATTCGTGCCGGTCGTGCCCGCCCGGGGATCAAGGCGATCCTCGAAGTGGCCAAGCGCGATCACGCGCGCATCACGTCCACCGACCTCGGGTTTATCCTTGGCCCGCGCCTGAACGCCGCCGGTCGCCTGGATGACATGAGCCTGGGCATCGAATGCCTGCTCACCACGGATTTCGCCGCTGCCCGGGAAATGGCCGCGCAACTGGACGGCATGAACCAGGACCGTAAATCCATCGAACAAGGCATGCAGCGCGAGGCCCTGGCCCAGCTCAAGGACTTGCCGGTGGAGTCGATGCCGTATGGATTGTGCCTGTTCGACCCGGAATGGCACCAGGGCGTGATCGGCATCCTCGCCTCGCGGATGAAAGAGCGTTACTTCCGCCCGACCATCGCCTTTGCCGATGCCGGTGACGGTCTGCTCAAGGGCTCCGGGCGTTCCGTACCGGGCTTTCATATCCGTGACGCGCTGGCCGTGGTGGCCAGCCAGCATCCGACGCTAATCGCCAAGTACGGCGGTCACGCCATGGCGGCAGGTCTTACCTTGCCCGAGGCCAACTTCCCACTGTTCGCCGAGGCCTTTGACGCCGAAGTGCGCCGGCAACTGCGTGAAGAAGACCTGACTGGCCGGCTGTTGTCCGACGGCACCCTGGCGGTTGAAGAGTTTCACCTGGAACTGGCCCGCGCCCTGCGCAATGCCGGGCCGTGGGGCCAGCATTTCCCCGAGCCGTTGTTTCACGGGGTGTTCCAGTTGGTGGAGCAGCGCGTCGTCGGCGAGCGCCATCTGAAAGTGGTGCTCAAGAGCGAATGCGGTTCGGTGAAGCTCGATGGCATTGCCTTCGGCATCGACCGCGAGATCTGGCCCAACCCGACCATTCGCTGGGTGGAACTGGCCTACAAGCTCGACGTGAACGAGTTCCGTGGCCAGGAAACCGTGCAACTGATGATTGCCCATATCGAGCCACGCTGAACCCTGTGCAATCCTCTGTTGTCGACTAGTCTCTAAGCACTGTGTGATCGGTCTTGTGACCTTGTCTTATTTCAGCCCGCCGGGGACGGGTTTTTCGTCGACCTTTCAAACAGAACCCTGGAGCCTGCCCACTGCATAAAAGAGGTGCCCCATGAGTCTGCTGCTTGAACCCTATACCCTGCGCCAACTGACCCTGCTCAACCGCATCGCCGTGTCACCGATGTGCCAGTATTCCAGCGTCGATGGCCTGGCCAATGACTGGCACCTGGTGCACCTCGGCAGCCGTGCCGTTGGTGGCGCCGGGTTGATCTTTACCGAAGCCACCGCCGTTACCGCCGATGGTCGCATCACCGCCCAGGACCTGGGCCTGTGGAACGACGAACAGATCGAACCCTTGCAACGCATCACGCGCTTCATCAACGCCCAGGGCGCGGTGGCGGGCATTCAACTGGCCCACGCCGGGCGCAAGGCCAGCACGCACCGGCCATGGATCGGCAAGCACGGCAGCGTCAAGCCGGAAGACGGCGGTTGGGTGCCGGTGGGGCCATCGCCGATTGCCTTCGATCCGCAGCACACCTCACCCAAGCAACTGGACGAAGGGCAGATCCAGCAAGTGATCGCTGATTTTGTGGCTGCCGCCAAGCGTGCGTTGACCGCCGGTTTCAAAGTGGCGGAAATCCACGCAGCCCATGGCTACCTGCTGCATCAGTTTCTTTCGCCCCTGAGTAATCAGCGTCAGGACCAGTACGGCGGCTCGTTCGAAAACCGCATCCGCCTGGTGCTGCAAGTGACCACGGCGGTGCGTGAAGCCTGGCCGCAAGAGCTGCCGCTGTTTGTGCGGGTATCGGCCACCGATTGGGTCGAAGACGGCTGGAACCCGGATGAAACCGTCGAACTGGCGCGCCGCCTGAAAGACCTGGGCGTCGACCTGATCGACGTCTCCTCCGGTGGTACTGCGGCCAATGCGGAAATTCCCACAGGCCCTGGTTACCAGACCCGCTTCGCCGAGCGTGTGCGCAAAGAGTCGGGAATTGCCACCGGCACCGTGGGCATGATTACCGAGCCCGCCCAGGCCGAGCACATCCTGCGCACCTGCCAGGCCGATGTCATCTTCCTCGCCCGCGAACTGTTGCGTGACCCGTACTGGCCACTGCATGCCGACGATGACCTGGGCGGACGCAAGGCGATCTGGCCAGCGCAATACCAGCGGGCCACACATCGCGACCAGCCGATTCATGAGTCGGATTTGCGGGATTGATCTGCATAGCAATAATGGTAAACATGAAAGCCCGCCCTTGAACCGGCGGGTTTTTTATTAGCTTCAACACCGGAGGAACCCATGTTGCACCTGATCTGCGGCAAAATCGCATCCGGCAAATCGACCCTGACCCAGCAGTTGTCCCAAGCTCCCCAGACGGTATTGATCAGCGAGGATGAGTGGCTGTCACGCCTCTATCCCGGACAGATCCAGGCCCTGGGCGACTACGTGCGCTGCACCGGCCACCTGCGCGATGCGTTGACGGCCCATATCATCTCGCTGCTCAAGGCTGGCGTTTCGGTGGTGCTGGATTTTCCCGCCAACACCCTGGCCAGCCGTCGATGGATGCGGTCTTTGTTCGAAGGCGCGGGCGCCGACCATCAATTGCATTACCTGGACGTGCCGGACGAGGTCTGCAAGGCACGCCTGCGTGCACGCAATGCAGCCGGTACCCACGCGTTCGAAACCAGTGATGCCCAGTTCGATTTGATCACCGGCTATTTCGAAGCGCCCCGCAGAGAAGAGGGCTTCAACATTATTCGCTATGAGCCGTCGGGGAGTGACGTGGGATAACGCTGTAGGCCATTGCCCTATAAGCACTTTTTTAAGTGATTACTCTAAAAAAGTCCCACGCCCGGCAAGATAGTTTCT
Organism: Pseudomonas sp. SED1; assembly: GCF_034044025.1. Taxonomy (NCBI): domain Bacteria; kingdom Pseudomonadati; phylum Pseudomonadota; class Gammaproteobacteria; order Pseudomonadales; family Pseudomonadaceae; genus Pseudomonas; species Pseudomonas sp. SED1. Next base: position 4,262 of record NZ_JAXCIS010000051.1, on the reverse strand, counting down.
ACGCTTACAGTGAGTCTGATTTCTGGCCCAGGAAGTCAGTCTGTTGGTCCCCGCAGGCATTGCGGGTTGCGGGACAAGGTTATGGGCAACCAGGAGCAGTTGATTGATACGAGGAGACAGTCCATGGCCAAGTCTTATGGTGTTGCAGGTTTTTTGTCGTCTTTTCTGGCCCGCAGGATGTCGCTGCGTGGCCGACGCTTGAGTTCGGACGAGGCTGAATTGCTGGAACAGTACCGCGCCCTGACCGAGAGTGATCAGGTGGCGATGCGGTACTTGATTGGGGCGATGAAGAGTATTTCGCGGTTCTGAAAGCGCCGAAGGGATGTTCCCACGCAAGCGTGGGAACGTTCGGTATCAGATGTACTTGCGCTTGTCTGGCGCAGGCGGGAAGTACTGGTACAGCCAGGTTTCGCTCAAGGTGCGGTCCTGGGTGCGAATGAACAGCCGCAGTTCAACCGGCTCGACACTGTCGCTGGTCGGGTACCAATCAAACAGGATTCGATAACCCTTGATGGCATCCAGCACCAATACGCTGAAGTCTTTGACCTCGCCATGGGAGCACGTCACCACCGGCTCGATCCCGGTGCCTTCCGGCAACCGATCCAGCCCGCCGCCGTTAAAATCCACAGCGAAACGCCGTGCCCATACTTCAGGGTAATGCTCGCCCGGTGCCCAACCTTCGGTGAAGCCGCCCATGCCCGAACGGGTGGCGTTGACCTGCGCCAGTGGCGTGCTGACCGGCGGCAGGGCGCTCCAGTAGAGCTTGTAGCCGTAGTTCAGGGATTCACCGGCTGCCACGGGTTTCTTCGGGGTCCAGAAGGCCACGATGTTGTCCAGGGTTTCGCCGGTTGTAGGAATTTCCAGCAGGTCGATAGAGCCTTCGCCCCACGAGGTTGTAGGTTCTACCCACAGGCTTGGGCGCTTGCTGTACCAGTCCACGGTGTCCTGATAGCTGGCGAACTCATGGTCGGTCTGCACCAGGCCGAAGCCTTTCGGGTCTTTGTCGGCAAATGCGTTGAATTGCAGGGTGGCCGGGTTGTTCAGCGGGCGGCAGATCCACTCGCCGTTGCCGCGCCACATGGCCAGGCGATCCGAGTCGTGGATTTGCGGGTGGATGGTGTCGCACATCCGCCGCTCAACCGTGCCGCAGCTGAACATGCTGGTCATCGGCGCGATGCCCAGTTGTTCGATGGCGGTGCGCGCATTGATGTGGGCGTCGATGCCCATCACCACCTGGTTGGCCTGGCAGTCGATATCGAAGCGGTAGGCCCCGGTGGCGCTCGGCGAATCCAGCAGGGCGTAGACCACGAAGCGGGTGCTGTCCTTGTCCGGGGTTTCGAACCAGAACTTGGTGAAGTCCGGGAATTCCTCGCGCTTCTTCGCGTAGGTATCGATCGCCAGGCCGCGTGCGGAAAGACCGTACTGGCCGGTGGAATCCACCGCGCGGAAGTAGCTGGCGCCGAGGAACGACAGCACGTCATGGCGGTCCAGTTCCGGGGCCTTGAACAGCTTGAAGCCGGAGAAACCCAGGTCGCCGGTCAGCTGCTTGGTGTCTACCGTGGTTTTTTCATAGTTGAACAGCGAAGGGCGGAAGTGCACCTCGCGGGCCTGGCGGGTTTTCGGGTCGACGCTGTACATGCGCACCGGCGTCTTGAAGCCCATGCCGACGTGGAAGAACTGCACGTCCAGTTGGCCGTTCAATTCTTTCCACAGCGAATGCTTGCCGTCGTAGCCGATGGCATTGAAATTCTGCGGGGTCATGGTCGCCAGGGTCGGCGGCAATACCTGCTTGGTGTCCTGATAGCGATTGCCGGCCAACTGCTTGGCCTGGATCTTCAGCGCCTCGAAATCGAAGGCCTGGGCCTCGCCATCAGCGGCGCGATTGCCCGCCCAGGCTTGGGCGGCCAGCAGGCCACTGGCCGATAGACCGGTGTAAGCCGCAATGGCCATGGACGCTTTGAGCAAATTCCTGCGGTGCATAAATACAACCTGTCGTGAACAATCCCGCGCCGTTCCTGGCACGTGCTGGATCAAGGAAAACGGTTCGGACATACCTTCGGCCAAACGCAACGGACATTAAACAGATGCCAAATAGCTTAAGCGGTTCGGTGCGGAAGGAAAAATGATTGATGGCGGGTTGATGGCAGTGCATGTGAAACAAGACGTTTCTGCGGGAGCCGTGTGGCGAGGGAGCTTGCTCCCGTTGGGTCGCGAAGCGACCCCGGCTCAGGCGATCGAAATCTTTCAGGAATATCTCGATCGCCTGGTTTGGGGCTGCTGCGCAGCCCAGCGGGAGCAAGCTCCCTCGCCACAACAACCTCTTTCTTCAGGAAAGCCGGGATTAGCCCACTTCTCCAACCGCCCGATACGCCTCATCAATCGCCGCATGGGCATACGCACTCCACGCCGCATCCGAGTTGGCGATGCTCACATGCCCCAGCGGCTTACGCGCCAGGTCCTTCAGTTTTTCGCTTTCATCGGCATCGTCAAACAAGCTGTTGGAGAAGGTCGCATAGCCGTGTGACCAACGGTTGACAGTGATCGCCAGAATGTCGGTTTGGTGGTTGAAACCGCCCGGGCCGAGCATGCGTTGCAGTTGATCCCGCAGTTGCATTTCCAGTTGTTCAAATGTCTGGCCATACAACTTGCCCCGGCCGGCGCGGGCCTGGTCGCGGCCGTTCATGCCGCTGTTGGGGCTGGTGGGCACGTAGACCATGTGCAAACCAATCGGCTGTGTCGGGTCGCGTGGGTGCTCGTAGCCGCCCATGCTTACCGGGTAGTCGAGCTTGATCCGGCTGTAAGGCTGGGTAGCCGCATAAATCTCATGCACCCCCAGCTTCTGGAATGACGTCCAGTTGCGCACCACCACTTTGGTGTAGACCAGCGGGTACTTCACGTTCTGGCTCAGGGCCTGGGCTTGTTCCGCTGGCAGGTCCCGCAGCAGGTACGGGATCATCATGTTGTAGCACGCCAGGATGCAGCGTTTGCCGCGTACCTGTGCGAGTTGGCCGCCACGGCTGTAGCCGATATGCACGCCGTCGCCGACGTTACGCACACTGACTGCCGTGCTATTGAGGCGCACCCGTACCGGCGTCTTGGGCTGATCAAGCTTGGCGTAGTCAAACGGCGCCAGCACGATGTCATCCATGGTGTGCCCGGGCGCCACGGCCGGAATCAGGCTACGCACCAGCAACCGAGCGAGGGACGCGTTGCCATCGGGGAAGTGGTAGATGTAGGGCTCTTCCATTTCTGCGGCAGCTTCTTCGCTGATAGGCGCGAGGTTCATGCCGCCAAAGCCCGGGAAACCCACGCTGTAGGCATCGGCCGAAGCCACGGCATCAATGCTCAGAGCCATGAAGTCGTTGGTGCGACTCTGGAAGTACTTCACCGCGCCTTCCGACAAGCCTACGTCCTTGAGCAGAAAATCGCGGTAGCTGGTGGCCGCCAGATAGTCGGCCTTTTCTTCAGCGGACTTGCCCGGCAGGTAATCCTTGGGCGCGACGTGCAGGGCGATCAGCGCCTGACGGTCGGCCTCCGGCAATGGGAAATCATTGATGAAGTCGCTGATGGAGCGCGCATGCAATTGGTCCGGGGCGATATCGTCGGCCACCATCGGCGTCGGGTCGCCGGTGACCAGTTTGTCTTCGCCGAAGTTTTCCTTGTCGAAGAACACCCCGCGGGATAACCCCAGGCCCGGGTAGAACTGGCGGTCGAAGGCGGTCTCGAAACGCTTGATGTTCACCCCGAGTTTCTTCAACAGCCCGTTTACTTCCTTGCTGTAGAGATGGTTTGGCGACTGGAACGCTTCGCTACCGCCGTAACCGATGATCAGCCGGCCACCGGCCTGGAATTCATTGCGCTTGGCATGCCCGCCGAAGTCGTCGTGGTTCTCCAGGATCAGGATCTTCGCCTTTGGATGCTTCTCACGGTAGAACCACGCCGCCGACAAACCGCTCAAGCCACCGCCGACCACCACCAGGTCGTAGTCTTCGGTGATCGGCAATTTATCGGTGTCGAACACCTTCTTTTCCCAGCCCATCTGGTGGGCGATTTCGAACGAACCCACATGGCTGCCACGCAAGCCGGTGAGGCCAGGTGGGTAGTAGCGGCCATCGGGAGCGGCCTGGAGGATTTGCAGCGGGGTCATGCCGGCGGCAATCGTGATGGCGACGCCGTTGAGGAAGTCGCGGCGGGTGATGTCCATGGGTACCTACGAATTATTTATTGTTATTAGGAGACCCCCTGTGGGAGCGGGCTCACTG
>NZ_JAXCIS010000050.1:0-60513 GCF_034044025.1 Pseudomonas sp. SED1 | reverse complement strand
AAAGCCGGAGTGAGGGCACACCGAGCATTAGCGAGGTGCCGAGTGGTGGGGCAAGAGCGTTTTGCTTACTTTTGCGCTGTTCAAAAGTGAGCCGCTGTAAGAGCGGAACCAATAGTCGCCGTTACAAAAATAACGGATATACACCCAGAAACCCCGCTAGAGCCTAGCCCCCAAGTTCCCTGTAAACTGCCCCCTCTTTAAGCCGCCCCCCAGAGGACCCGGAATGTCCGCATCGATCTTGTATATCCACGGCTTCAACAGCGCTCCTGCCTCCAACAAGGCCAGCCAGTTGATCACCGTGATGGACAGCCTCGGTCTGGCCGACCAGTTGCGCGTGCCGGCCCTGCATCATCACCCCCGCCAGGCGATCCCCCAGTTGGAGGCGGCTATCCGTGACCTCGGAAGGCCACTGCTGGTAGGCAGCTCCCTCGGCGGCTACTATGCAACCCATCTTGCCGAACGCCATGGCCTCAACGCCTTGCTGGTCAACCCGGCAGTCAGCCCTCATCGGATGTTCAACGGATACCTGGGCACCCAGAAGAACCTCTACACCGATGAAACCTGGGAATTGACCCACGACCACGTTGCGGCCCTGGCCGAGCTGGAAGTGCCGGCACCCCAGGACGCCCAGCGTTATCAGGTGTGGTTGCAGACCGGCGATGAAACACTGGATTATCGGCTCGCCCAGCAGTATTACCGAGCCTGTGCCTTGCGCATCCAGGCCGGTGGCGACCACGGTTACCAAGGCTTCGCCCAGCAGTTACCGGCGCTGTTGAGTTTTGCCGGCATTGGCGCAGATCAGTACCAATCCTTCGATTTCACCGCATTGTGAAACCGCAGGTTACTTTTTAATCGAACGACTCACGACGAGACCCCATGGCCACTCCCAGCGCTAGCTCTTATAACGCCGACGCCATCGAAGTCCTCTCGGGCCTCGACCCGGTGCGCAAACGCCCCGGTATGTACACCGACACCAGTCGGCCGAACCACCTTGCCCAGGAAGTCATCGACAACAGCGTCGACGAAGCCTTGGCCGGGCACGCCAAGTCGGTACAAGTCATCCTTCACGCCGACCATTCCCTGGAAGTGTCCGACGATGGTCGCGGCATGCCGGTGGACATTCACCCGGAAGAGGGTGTGTCGGGCGTCGAGCTGATCCTCACCAAGCTGCACGCCGGCGGCAAGTTCTCCAACAAGAACTACCAGTTCTCCGGTGGCTTGCACGGTGTGGGTATCTCCGTGGTCAACGCCTTGTCGAACCACGTGCGGGTCAAGGTCAAGCGCGACGGCAATGAGTACCAGATGACCTTCGCCGATGGCTACAAGGCCACCGACCTGGAAGTGATCGGTACCGTCGGCAAGCGCAACACCGGCACCAGTGTGTACTTCGCGCCGGACCCGAAATATTTCGATTCGCCCAAGTTCTCCATCAGCCGCCTCAAGCACGTGCTCAAGGCCAAGGCCGTACTGTGCCCGGGCCTGCTGGTCAGCTTTGAAGACAAAGGCACCGGCGAAAAGGTCGAGTGGCACTACGAAGACGGCCTGCGCTCCTACCTGGAAGACTCCGTCAGCGAATTCGAACGCCTGCCCAACGAGCCGTTCTGCGGCAGCCTGGCCGGTAATAAAGAAGCCGTGGATTGGGCCTTACTGTGGCTGCCGGAAGGTGGCGACAGCGTTCAGGAAAGCTACGTCAACCTGATCCCGACCGCCCAGGGCGGTACCCACGTCAACGGTTTGCGTCAGGGCTTGCTGGATGCCATGCGCGAATTCTGCGAATACCGCAGCCTGTTGCCACGGGGTGTGAAGCTGGCGCCGGAAGACGTCTGGGAGCGGATCGCGTTCGTCCTGTCGATGAAGATGCAGGAGCCGCAATTCTCCGGCCAGACCAAGGAACGCCTGTCGTCCCGTGAGGCTGCAGCGTTTGTCTCTGGTGTGGTCAAGGACGCTTTCAGCCTGTGGCTCAACGAACACCCTGAATTGGGCCTGGCCCTGGCAGAGCTGGCGATCAACAACGCCGGCCGCCGCCTGAAGGCCAGCAAGAAAGTCGAACGCAAGCGCATTACCCAGGGCCCGGCACTGCCGGGCAAGCTGGCGGACTGCGCCGGGCAAGACCCGATGCGTTCCGAGCTGTTCCTGGTGGAAGGTGATTCCGCCGGCGGTTCCGCCAAGCAAGCGCGGGATAAGGAATTCCAGGCGATCCTGCCCCTGCGCGGCAAGATTCTTAACACCTGGGAAGTCGACGGCAGCGAAGTGCTGGCCAGCCAGGAAGTGCACAACATCGCCGTCGCCATCGGTGTCGATCCGGGCTCGGCCGATATCGCCCAACTGCGCTACGGCAAGATCTGCATCCTCGCCGACGCCGACTCCGACGGCCTGCACATTGCGACTTTGCTTTGCGCGTTGTTCGTCCAGCATTTCCGCCCGTTGGTGGATGCCGGTCACGTCTACGTCGCCATGCCGCCGCTGTTCCGCATCGACCTGGGCAAAGAGATTTTTTACGCCCTGGACGAAGCCGAGCGTGATGGCATTCTCGACCGCCTGGTGGCGGAGAAGAAGCGTGGCAAGCCTCAGGTCACCCGATTCAAAGGTCTGGGTGAGATGAATCCGCCGCAACTGCGAGAAACCACCATGGACCCGAACACCCGGCGCCTGGTGCAATTGACCCTGGAAGATTTCGCCGCCACTTCTGAAATGATGGACATGTTGCTGGCGAAGAAGCGTGCACCGGATCGCAAGAGCTGGCTGGAGTCCAAGGGCCACTTGGCCGAGGTTGTGGGCTGATGCGCAGCAGTTTCGCCCTGGCGATTCTGTTGTTGAGCGGGTTGGCGGCCACCTCGGTGGTCGCGGCGCCTGTGGCTGAGCTGAAGCTGTTGTCGGAACACCCGGTGGAAGGCATGCGCGGCGGTAACCTGTCGGGCCTGGCCTTATGCGGTAACGAATTGTGGACAGTCTCCGATCGCGATGACGACCAGATCTACCGGCTCGATACCGCTGGTGATGTCTGGAAAGCAGAGAAATACGGGATTGACGTGCCGCCGGTGCCGGAGTCGGGTTTGCCCTTTGGCCTGCGCTCACGCACCAAGGCAGCTGCGTTGATTCGTGGCGGCGACCTGGATTTTGAAGGCATCAGCTGCGATGCGGCGGGCAACCGTTACATCGTCAGTGAGGCTCACGCGGCGGTTCTCAGGGTGCCTTTCTCCGCAGAACACGGTGATACGGAGTGGCTGAAGATCGCCCCGGGCATGGTTCGCGAAGCTCGGGCCAGTGGCATGTTGCTGCACTTCAATGCGTTGTTTGAAGGCATCGTGGTGAACCCGGAAGGCAATCAAATCTGGCTCGCGGCAGAGCGTGAGCGGCGCGGGCTGATCTCCATCAAGCGCCCGCAAACCCTTTGGGATTGTGATGGCCCTTGTGTGTTGCTGAGCGAGGCCGGCCAGGAGATGCAGCCGGCGCAGTTCCCGGGCGCCAAGGCGGTGTCCAAGGACTTTGCCGATTTGGCGCTGTTCAATGGCAAGCTGTTTACCCTGGAGCGCAATGCGTTTCAGGTGTGTCGCCGGGATGCGGTCACGGCCCAGGTGGAGTTGTGCTGGTCGTTTGCCGATGAAGCGCTGACGCCGAATCGGCGTTATGCCCAGGCCTATGGGTTGGCCGAAGCCTTGGTGGTGGACGCTGACGGTGCCTGGATCGGCATCGACAATAACTTCGGCGCCCGCGCCGATGGCGAAAAGCGGCCGGTGGTCTATCGTTTCGCCGCCCCTGCGGGTGGCTGGAGCGCCAAGCCATGAGTGCGCAACCACCCGGCAAGCGCGCCGGCCGTGTGTTGATGTTCGTCGCGTGGGGCGCGGGATTGTTTTTGACGACACGATTTTTTGGGCAGTGGGAAGCGCGTCAGGAAAATCCCAATGCCGTGGTGACCTCGGAGCAACACGAGGGTTACATCGAAGTCAAACTGCTGGGCAACGGCCAAGGGCATTTCGTCGCCACTGGCCAGATCAACGGCCAGCCGGTGCAGTTCATGCTCGACACCGGGGCCACCGACGTGGCGGTTCCGGCTGAATTGGCTGACCGTCTCGGGCTTAAACGCGGCATGCCGGTTGGTGTGAGTACGGCCAACGGGCGAACCCAGGGCTTCCGGACCGAACTGGGCCGCTTGCAACTGGGCGATATCGTTCTGCAGGACGTGCGCGCCCTGGTGGTGCCAGGGTTGGGCGACGAACAGGTATTGCTGGGCATGAGTGCTTTGAAACAACTTGAATTTACCCAGCGCAGCGGCACCTTGCTGCTGCGCCAGACCAAACAATGATGAGGCCCGCATGAGTGACATCCTTGCAGACAGCTTAGACGGCGTAGAACGCCGGTCGCTGGCTGACTTCACCGAAAGTGCCTACCTCAACTACTCCATGTACGTGATCATGGACCGTGCCTTGCCGCATATCGGCGACGGCCTGAAGCCCGTACAGCGGCGCATTATCTATGCGATGAGTGAGTTGGGCCTGGACGCGGACTCCAAGCACAAGAAGTCGGCGCGTACCGTCGGTGACGTGCTCGGTAAGTTCCACCCCCACGGCGACTCGGCGTGCTACGAAGCCATGGTGCTGATGGCCCAGCCGTTCAGCTATCGCTACACGCTGGTGGATGGCCAGGGTAACTGGGGTGCGCCGGATGATCCCAAGTCCTTCGCCGCCATGCGTTACACAGAAGCACGCTTGTCGCGGTATTCGGAAGTGCTGCTCAGCGAACTGGGCCAGGGCACGGCCAACTGGGGCCCGAACTTTGACGGTACCCTTGACGAACCGTTGGTGTTGCCAGCACGTTTGCCGAATATCCTGCTCAATGGTACCACCGGCATCGCCGTGGGCATGGCCACTGACGTGCCGCCCCACAACCTGCGGGAAGTGGCCAGCGCCTGTGTGCGCCTGCTGGATGAGCCGAAGGCTACGGTCGAGCAGCTCTGCGAACATATCCAGGGCCCGGACTACCCGACCGAAGCGGAAATCATCACGCCTCGCACAGATCTGCTGAAAATCTACCAGACCGGTAAAGGCTCGGTGCGCATGCGCGCGGTGTACCACATCGAAGATGGCGACATCATCGTCACCGCGCTGCCGCACCAAGTGTCCGGCGCCAAGGTGCTGGAGCAGATTGCCGCGATGATGCAGGCCAAGCCGTCGAAGCTGCCGCAAGTCGCCGACCTGCGTGACGAGTCCGACCACGAGAACCCGTGCCGCATCGTGATCATCCCGACCAACAGCCGGGTCGACCACGAAGTGCTGATGCAGCACTTGTTCGCCAGCACGGAGCTGGAGTCCAGCTACCGGGTCAACGTCAATATCATCGGCCTGGACGGCAAGCCGCAGTTGAAAAACCTGCGGGCATTGCTGGTGGAATGGCTGGAGTTCCGGGTGCAGACCGTGCGTCGCCGCCTGCAATTCCGCCTGGACAAGGTCGAGCGCCGCCTGCACCTGTTGGACGGCTTGCTGATTGCCTACCTCAACCTGGATGAAGTGATCCACATCATCCGTACCGCCGAACACCCGAAGGCCGAACTGATCGCGCGCTTTGAACTCAGCGAAATCCAGGCTGACTACATCCTCGACACCCGTCTGCGTCAGTTGGCGCGGCTGGAAGAGATGAAGCTGCGCGACGAACAGGACGCGCTGCTCAAGGAACAAGCCAAACTCCAGGCCCTGCTGGGCAGCGAAGCCAAGCTGAAGAAGCTGGTACGCACCGAGCTGATCAAAGACGCCGAAACCTATGGCGACGACCGCCGTTCGCCGATTGTCGAGCGCGCTGAAGCCAAGGCCCTGACTGAAACCGAGCTGCTGCCTAACGAGAAAATTACCGTCGTTCTGTCGGAAAAGGGTTGGGTTCGCTCAGCCAAAGGGCATGATATTGACGCTACCGGCCTGTCGTACAAGGCCGGCGACGGTTTCAAAACCGCTGCGGCGGGGCGTTCCAACCAGTTTGCGGTGTTTATCGACTCCACCGGTCGCAGTTATTCGGTGCCGGCGCATACGTTGCCGTCGGCGCGGGGGCAGGGTGAACCGTTGACCGGGCGCCTGACACCGCCGCCGGGTGCGAATTTTGAGTGCGTGCTGCTGCCGGACGATGATTCGCTTTACGTCATCGCCTCCGATGCGGGTTACGGCTTCGTGGTCAAGGGTGAAGACCTGCAGGCCAAGAACAAGGCGGGCAAGGCGTTGTTGAGCCTGCCGAACAACGCCAAGGTAATCCTGCCGCGTCCGGTGGAAGACCGTGAAGGCAATTGGCTGGCATCGGTGACCACCGAAGGGCGCCTGCTGGTGTTCAAGATCAGCGATTTGCCGCAGTTGGGCAAAGGCAAGGGCAACAAGATCATTGGTATCCCCGGGGAGCGGGTGGCCAGTCGCGAAGAGTACGTGACCGACATCGCAGTGATCCCGGAAGGCTCGACCCTGGTGTTGCAGGCCGGCAAGCGCACGTTGTCACTGCGCCCTGACGACCTCGAACACTACAAGGGAGAGCGAGGGCGTCGTGGCAATAAACTGCCGCGCGGCTTCCAGCGAGTGGATGCTTTACTGGTGGAAACACCGGTTTAACGCGATATAGAGCGCCCGATCTACGATTTAACCCGTAGATCGACGCTTTCGCGCTGGAGTCATGGCGCATATTCACGGATGATATGGCCTTTCCAGCGCCGGCGTGGCTGAGCGCGTATAGGTTATTTTTAAGTATTACATTGTGGTTCGCCTTGTGGCAGCCACCTGGATGGGATGATGACTGCTCCGCGCCTTCCTTTATTTTTGTTGCTCGCTGGCGTTTTGGGCCTGGCGGGTTGCAGCACACATCAACCTGTGTCGCTGTATCAGCTGGACAGTGGAAGTCCGGCTCAGCCTGCACAAAGTGCCGGCATGGCCGTATTGCTTGGCCCGGTTGTGGTGGCCGACTACCTGCAACGTGAAACCCTGCTGCAACGTCAGAACGACGGCAGCCTGCAAGGTTCCACCGATGGTCGCTGGGCCGGTAGCCTGTCGTCCGACATCAATCAGTTGATGTTGCGCCAGGTGGCTGGCCATCTGGACAGCCAGCGTGTGGTATTGGCGCCGGCGCCGTTGGGTTTTGCCCCAGACGTACAGGTGCTGCTGACCATTACGCGGCTGGACTCGGGCGTTTCGCAGCCCGCGATCCTCGACGCGCAGTGGCGCTTGATCGACCGCCGCGGCCAGGTGCGGGATAACCGCATCGTGCACTTGCAGGAAGAACACGCCGGCAGCACCGCGTCCCAGGTCCAGGCCCAGGGTGTGTTGCTGCAGCATTTGGCTGAGCAGCTGTCCATCGCTCTCAAGCCATTGGCCAATCAGCCGGCGGTTGCAGAGGCGCCACGCAAACAGGCCCCGGCGCAGCCCAAGGCTGCGGCACCGGAGAAGCCGAAGATGCCGATGGCCGTGCCGATTCGTACGGATATGGAAGTGTTCAGGTTCTGACCTGGCATACCAACGAAAAGGCCCCCCTGTAGGAGCGAGCTTGCTCGCGAAAAACACAAGAGCGACACGTTTTACCAGTACGCCACCCGGAGCAAGCTCGCTCCTACAGAGAGCCAATAAAAAGCCCGCCAATGAGTGATCATTGGCGGGCTTTTTTATGGCTTAGGGTTAGTTCTTCGCCCGCGTCTCATGCATCCGCGCCAGCTGGCGCTCAAGCATCGACGGGTAAGGCTCCATCAACCGCTCCACACAGCACGCACCCTCAGGGCTGGCAATCGGGCGGATCCGCGCACGCTGGCGAATCAGCACGTCGTCACTGATCTTGCGCTCCACCAGCAGCAGGTTGCGGCTGTGTTGCGACAAGGCCAGGGCGTCCTGGGCAATCTCGGTCAGCAGCAGATCAATCTGGCTCATGCCATACAGATCGTCACCCACCGTCAGGCCCAGTTGCAGCTGCAAGGTGATGCCGCTGTCGGCCACTTCGATCTGCAGCGCATGGCCCAGGGCCCGCAGCAGCTCACCGCAGCAGATGGCGTTGGTCAGGTAGTCTTCGCCGCTGTCTTCGCTGTGGAACAGCATCAACGTGCTGCCATCGTTCAGGGTGTGCAACTCGCTCTGATACAGCGAGGCAGCCTGGTCGAGGCAATCACGATAGCGCTCCAGCAACTCCGTCAGGCGTGCCCGCGGCAAGCGGCGCAGTTGGTCCTGTGCGCCCAACTGCACGGCCAATACGGCGCTGTGCTGGGGCTGGGTGCTGCGCACAGGTGCCGGTTGCGGCACGGTGGTCGTTGGCGCTGAGTTGTCGCGAAGATCGGCGAACGGGTCTTCTTCGTCCAGTTCGTCTTCTTCGGCCTTGATCACCTGACGGGCTGCCGGCTTGAGACCGGCCACCGGCGCGGACTCGTCGAAGCTTGGGTCGCGCAGGTTGCGCACTTCAAACTCGGGCTCGTCGTCTTCGTACTCGGTGTCGTCGAACTCGGGCTCGGGTTCAACCTCGGGCACCACGGGCTCCGGCGCGAAGCTGGTGTGCAGCTGGCGGGCGAGGTCGCCGATTTCGTCCTGGCGGTCGGTGGCCGGGGTGTGCTCGTCGATATCCCGCAGCCAGATGCGCAGTTGCATCAGTGGCGTGGAGATATGCCGGCCCAGGCGCAGGCTCAAGGCCAGGGACAGGGCCAGCAGGATCGCACTCAATATACCCATGCTTTGCAGGCTGATGGTCATCGGCTGCTGGAACTGTTGCATGTCCAGGCTGATGCGCAGTTGGCCGGCCTTCACGTCCTGAAACGTGATATTGCTCTGGTACAGGCCTTCGGCTTCACCCAGCAGGCCGTTTTTCGGGCGTTGCCCGGCTTCGGCCATGATCCGGTTGTCCACGCTATAGATAGCGGCGTGGGCCACCAGCGGGTTCTTGGTCAGGTTGTTGAGCAGCACATTGAGGCTGAGGATGTCGTTGGACACCAACAACTCAGTCGCCGAGGTGGCGGTCTGGGTGGTCAGGCTCTCGCCCAGGGCGTCGGCCTGCTCATGCATGGCCTGCTTGAACTGCAAACCCATCACGCAGGCGTAGATGACCAGGGCCAGAGCGACCAGGATCACGTTATGGCTGGCGATGCGTAATGCGATCGGTACACGGCGGTGGCGCAGTGCCCGGAAGATCAGCAGGAAGAAGTTATCGGTTTTTACTGGCGTGGGCCGGTTCACTTAAGCTCGGCTCTTTAGTCCGTGAAGTTGACGCGCAGTATAGCGACAGGCCCAAGACCGGCAAAGCGCTGGCTGTGCCCGATGGTCACTGAAAGTGGGTAGAATGCGGTTTTTTTCCAGCTCGGGGGTGCGCTTTGCGCGAAATTGTCCTGATTAACATCACAGGTGAAGACCGTCCGGGTCTCACCGCAGCCATTACCGGTGTTCTGGCCCAGGGTGGTGTGAACATTCTCGACATCGGCCAGGCGGTGATTCACGACACGCTGTCGTTCGGCATCCTGGTGGAAATTCCCAGCACCGAGCAGGCCTCTTCCGTGCTCAAGGACATCCTGTTTACGGCGTATAAGCTCGATCAACAGGTGCGTTTCACCCCGGTGTGTGAAGAGGATTACCAGAGCTGGGTGGCCGGCCAGGGCAAGAAACGCCATATCGTGACGCTGTTGACCCGCAAGGTGACGGCTGAGCAATTGCAGCGGGTCAGTTCGATCACAGCTCAGTACGGTTTGAATATCGACCATATTGACCGTCTGTCGGGTCGCATGCCGTTGGACACGCCAGCGGACAAGGGCAAGGGCTGCATCGAGTTCTCCGTACGCGGTGAGCCGGCAGATCCTCAGGCCCTGCGTGCCGAATTCCTGAGCGTTGCCCAGGAACTGAACGTCGATATCGCCTTCCAGGAAGATTCGCTGTTCCGTCGCAACCGTCGCCTGGCGGTGTTCGACATGGATTCGACGCTGATCGAAGCCGAAGTCATCGACGAGTTGGCCAAGGCTGCCGGTGTCGGTGAGCAAGTCTCGGAAATCACCGAGCGTGCCATGGCCGGTGAGCTGGATTTCCGTGCCAGCTTCAAGGAGCGCCTGGCGCTGCTCAAGGGGCTGGATGTGAGTGTGCTGGACTCCATCGGTGCTTCCCTGCGACTGACCGAAGGCGCCGAAACCCTGTTCGCCGAACTCAAGCGCCTGGGCTACAAGACTGCGATCCTGTCGGGCGGCTTCACCTACTTTGCCAAGCAATTGCAGGCCAAGCTGGGCATCGACTATGTGTTCGCCAACGAGCTGGAAGTGGTGGACGGCAAGGTGACGGGCGTGGCGGTGGAGCCGATTGTCGACGCACAGCGTAAAGCTGACTTGCTGCGGGAATTGGCACACAAGGAAGGGTTGCGTCTGGAGCAGACCATTGCGGTCGGCGACGGGGCGAATGACTTGCCGATGCTGGCGATTGCCGGGTTGGGTGTGGCGTTTCGTGCCAAGCCGCTGGTCAAGCAGTCGGCCAAACAGGCGATTTCGACTTTGGGGCTGGATGGCGTGCTGTACCTGCTGGGCTTCCGCGACCGCGACGGTCAGCTCTGAAGATCGTTCCCACGCTTTGCGTGGGAACGCCGCCCTGGACGCTCCGCGTCCGATTTTGAGGTTGGGACGCGGAGCGTCCCGGGATGCATTCCCACGCGGAGCGTGGGAACGATCGTTGGGTTAGGCTTTCGGCAAACCCATGCCCTGGCCCATCTGCACCGGCGTCCCCGCGCGCATTTCTGCCGACCATGTCACCTGGTCCGGCCCAAACAGCACGATTGCCGTCGAACCCAACTTGAAGCGTCCCAGCTCCGCGCCTTTTTCCAGGTAAATCGGCCCGCGGGCAGCTTCGTCGTAGCGGAAGGTTTTCAGTTCGCGCTTCGGCGGTGTAACCAGGCCGGCCCATACGGTTTCAATCGACGCCACGATCATCGCGCCCACCAACACCACAGCCATCGGGCCACGTTCGGTGTCGAAAATGCAGGCAACACGCTCGTTACGTGCAAACAGCTCCGGCACGTTTTCGGCGGTGGTCTGGTTCACCGAGAAGATGCGGCCAGGGATGTAGACCATTTCCCGCAGGGTGCCGGCCAGTGGCATGTGCACCCGGTGGTAGTCCTTCGGCGACAGGTAGACCGTGGCGAAATCACCGCCCATGAATGGCGCAGCCACCGCCGAATCGCCACCGAGCAATTCCAGCACGCTGAAGCTGTGGCCCTTGGCCTGGAATACCCGACCATGTTCAATCGGGCCCAACTGGCTGACGGCGCCGTCGGCCGGGCTCAACACCGCGCCTGGAGTTTGATCCAGCGGGCGTGCGCCGTCTTTCAGGGCGCGGGTGAAGAAGGCGTTGAAGTGCTCGTAAGCGGTCACGTCTTCAACCAGGGCCTGGGACATGTCCACTTGATAGCGCTTGGCGAACCAGGTGGTGAACGCATTCTTGAACCAGCGCACGCGGCATTCGGCAATGCAGCCGGCCAGACGCGACAGCAGGTGGTGGGGCAGCAAGTACTGGCTGAGGATGAACAACTGCTTTTTCATTAACTGTCCTTAAACCTTAAATCTCAACGGGGGTGTCGGGGTGGTTGCCCCATTCGCCCCAGGAACCGGCATAACCTTTGACTCGCGGATAACCGAGCGCCTTGGCCACCAGGTAGGTGAAGCCAGAACGGTGGTGAGTCTGGCAGTGGGTGATGATTTCTTTGTCCTTGGTCAGCCCTAGGTCTTCGAGGATCTGCGGCATGTCGCGGCGGATGCGCAGTTGGCGGGCCTTGTCCATGCCGGCGGTCCATTCGAAGTTCACCGCGCCCGGGATGTGTCCACCCTTGGCCGCGAGGACTTTCTCCCCGGAGTATTCCAGCGGGCCGCGAGCATCCCAGATGCCCAGGTCGGCAGCGCCGAGGCGGCTTTGCAGGTACTCGCGGGTGGCGGTGGGTTCTTCATGCAACGTCAGGCTGACCGGGCCGCCGGCGCTGGCCGGTACCTCGGTGGACACGGGGTGTTTTTCTTCCAGCCACGCCAGCAGGCCGCCGTCGAGGTAGTGGTATTTCTTGTGGCCGATGACGTCGAGCATCCAGATGAATCGCCCGGCCCAGCCGCCGCCTTCGTCGTCGTACACCACGTAGGTGGCATCCGGGGTGTGGCCCAGTTCGCCGAACAGCTTTTCCAGATCAGCCTTGCCCGGCAGCAGGCCCGGCGCTGGCGCCTGTCCCAGTTGGGTGCGCTTGGGGTCGACAAAGCGTGCGCCGGGGATATGCCCTTCGGCGTAACGCGCGGCGCTGGTGAGGTCCACCAGAATCAGGTGTTCTGCATCAAGGCGACCGAGCAGGTCGCTGGCCTCGATAACCAGCGGCAAGCCAGAGAAGTCAGGCATGTGAGGTCTCCTGGGCATAAAAGTTGGGCGCTAAAGGAGGGCGATTGTAGCGCAAGCTTCAGGCGCTGCGGTTGGTAAAGCTGTGCAGGGCCTTTTCGATGCATTGGGCGGTTTTGCCGAAGGCCTGCACGGTGGTTTCCGAGAACGGCCCGCCACCCTGGTCGGCCACCATCAGCATCACCACCCGGCCATTGCAACTCAGGGAGCGCAGCAGCAGATGTTCGCCCTTGAACAGGCGGCGCAGTTGCGCAGGCAGGAGTGCCGAGAACTGAGCATGGTTGTCGGGGTTGAGGCGCACCTGGGCGGACTTGGCCAGCAGGCGTTGCAGCAGGGTGCTTTGTGTCGCGTCGAGGCTCAGGTGGTCGGCGTCCTTGGGCAGGCCGTCGACTTGATGCACCCGCAAGGCGCTCAGGGTTTTGTCCGCCATCAGCAACATCACCCGTTGCATGCCGCAGGCCACGAGGGCTTCCTTGGCGCAGGTGGTCAGGTGCATGGCGTTGGCAAAGCGGCTCGGCTCTACCAGCAATTCGGTGCAGCGCTTGCGCCAGATCGCCAGGGATTCGGCGGTGGGCGGCGGTGCCGGCAGCAACCCGTGGTGAACGCGCTGCACATCCCAGGGCCAGATCAACGACAACGCCGGGTGCCACAGGTCGCGCATGAGGGTGTTGCGGGCACTGATCGCTGCGTGTTGGTGAGACTGTTGTTGCACCTCGGCCAGCGATTGTTGCAAGTAAAGCGCGGTCAGGTATTGCCATCGTTGGGTGTGCGGGCAGGTCCACGACTCCTGCGCCGCCAGCGCCAGGCCGTTGGCCAACAGCACGGTATTCGCCGGCTGATTCAGCCAGCGGCGCAGGTTCGGGTCGGCATCCAGCAACTGCTGTTGGCGCAACGGCTCGTCTTCGCGGGCGATGCGCAGCGCCTTGGCCAGCAAACGCTGTTCCGTCAGCAGCAACGTATAACCCTGGGACACCCAGATCGGCAGGCGCCAGGCCTCGGTCAATCCCAGGCACAGGTCCAGCAGGCGTACGCCAAATAATTCCTGTTCGACTGTGCGGGCCGATTCGCCCTTGTGAATCACCCGCAGCTCCCATTCTTCCAACAGCTTGGGGTACGCAATCGCCATCGGCCACAGCGGCGAAAGAAACAGCAGGCTGCCCCAGTGGATGTCCTGCCACAGCCGCGCCAGGCGGCTGGCGAAGAGCCCGCTGGCTTGTTGCGATGCGTGTTGGCTGATCATCTGCAATTGGCGCAGGGCCACGGGGATTTCATTCAGTGGCACTGAAAGCAAGCGCGACAGCAGTTCCTCGGTGCGTTTGAGGCCGAGGCGATTGATCGCCACTTCGAGGTTTTCCGCCGGTTCCGCCAGGCTGCCGTGGGCCTGGTTATTCGCCTCGCGCATCACGCTGAGGACCAGTGCCGGGCTGTTCTGCATCAGCTCCGCAATATCGCGCAACGAACTACGGTTGTCGCCGATGGCCTTGCAGACCCGGTCGTGGCTCGCCTGTGGAACAGGCAAGAGCACATCGTCCAGACGCTTTATCCAAGCGGCCAGCGTCGTGGGTTTTTGAGGTGGGACTGTCGTTTCATTTGCCATGATTGGGGCGCGATCATCACTTGCGGTCAACACGCCCGGGACGGGCCGAACTGGTTTTTCGCCATAACGAGCTATAGTCTGGCGCAGATTTGCCGATAAGTAGAACAAGAGTTTTCAACTCTTGCGAATATGACCCTGAACCCGACGGCGCAAGTACTCATCCCCTATGGCTAAAATTATCGGCATCATCGTCGTCATCGCGAGCGTGCTCGGCGGATACGTCCTTTCCCACGGCAAGATTGCGGCGCTGATCCAGCCCTTCGAAGTGCTGATTATCGGCGGTGCGGCGTTCGGTGCATTCCTGCAAGCCAACCCTGGCTACATGACCATGCACGTGATCAAGAAGTCGCTGGGCATGTTCAGCTCGCGCTTCTCCCACACCTTCTACCTGGAAGTGCTGGGGTTGATCTACGAGATCCTCAACAAGAGCCGCCGCGAAGGCATGATGGCCATCGAAGGCGACATCGAGGACGCTTCGGCGAGCCCGATTTTCGCCAAGTACCCGGCGGTGCTTAAAGACGAGCGCATGACCGCCTACATCTGTGATTACCTGCGCATCATGTCGTCCGGCAACATGGCGCCCCATGAGCTGGAAGGCCTGTTCGACATGGAACTGTTCAGCCTCAAGGAAGAGCTGGAACACCCTTCCCACGCCGTGACCGGCATCGCCGATGGCATGCCCGGTTTCGGTATTGTTGCGGCGGTTCTCGGGATCGTGGTGACCATGGCCTCCCTCGGCGAAGGCGACCAGAAGGCCATCGGCATGCACGTGGGTGCGGCACTTGTGGGTACCTTCTTCGGTATTCTCGCGGCCTATGGTTTCTTCGGCCCGCTGGCCACTTCCCTGGCCCACGATGCCAAGGAAGAAGTGAATTTGTACGAAGCGATCAAGGCGTGCCTGGTGGCTTCGGCTTCCGGCATGCCGCCTTCGCTGGCGGTGGAGTTCGGGCGCAAGGTTCTGTATCCGAAGCACCGTCCAAGCTTCGCTGAGCTGGAACAAGCGGTTCGCGGTCGCTAAGCCATGGAAAACAACCAGCCGATCATCATCAAGCGCGTCAAGCGCTTCGCTGCGGGGCACCATGGCGGCGCCTGGAAAATCGCCTTCGCCGACTTTGCGACGGCGATGATGGCGTTCTTCCTGGTGCTGTGGCTGATGTCCACTGCCACGCCGGAACAGAAGATCGCCATCGCCGGTTACTTCAAGGACCCCATCGGTTTCTCCGAGAGCGGCACGCCTTTTGTGATCGACCTCGGTGGTTCGCCGCAACTGGCGCCCGAGCGCACCATCAATCCTGAAATCAAGACCGACTCGCCCCAGGAAAAAATTCCGATCGAGCGCGATACCGTCGAGGCCATGGCTGATCAGGTTGAGCAGGAACGCCTCGAGCTGTTGCTGCAAGAGCTGCAAACCAAGGTTGAGGAAAACCCGCAACTGCTGAAGTTCAAGGACCAGATTTCCTTCGAAATCACGCCAGATGGCTTGCGCATCCAGATCACGGACGCCGCCAACCGGCCGATGTTCGACTCTGGCAGCGCGCGGTTGAAGCCGTACTTTGAAGACATCCTGCTGGCCATGGCCGACACCATCAAGGCCGTGCCGAACAAGATCAGTATCAGTGGCCACACCGACGCCAAGCCATATGCAGGGCAGGGCGACTTCGGTAACTGGGAGCTCTCGGCCAACCGGGCCAATGCCGCGCGTCGTGCACTGGTCGCGGGTAGCTATCCGGACCCGCAAGTGGCACGGGTGGTGGGGTTTGCTTCCTCGCAGCTGTTTGATCCCAAGGATCCGTTCAACCCGATCAACCGACGCATTGATATCGTCGTGCTGACCAAAAAGGCCCAGCGTGCGATTGAAGGTGACCCGCCCGTCACGACGCCGGTACCGACCCCGGGTGACGGTGCGCCGGGCGAAGTGCCGGCAGACCCGAACGCACTGCCGCCCGAGCAGGAGCCGTTGCCGGCCCATGAGCTGCGGCAGAAGCTGAACCTGTTTGATGACGGTGGAATGAAGGATCCGACTCAACCTGCCACTGGCTCGTAAGCCGGACACAAAAAGGCCGCGATGATCGCGGCCTTTTTGTATCTGCTACATCCTGTAGGAGCGAGCTTGCTCGCGATGGACGTTAACGATGACGCGTGCTCTCTGAATGCACGCGGCGCCCTCACGCTTTTCGCGAGCAAGCTCGCTCCTACCTGTTAATAGCTGGTCTCGGGCAAGCTGGCGATGATCGAGCGATAGCTGTTCATCCGCTGCTGCTGCACGCGGCCGTCTTCCAGTGCCTTGAGCAGGGCGCAACCCGGCTCGCGGTCATGTTTGCAGTCGCGGAAGCGGCAGGTGCCGATCAAGTCGTTGAACTCGATAAAGCCCGCTTCAACATCGGCACGGCTCACATGGCCCAGGCCGAATTCACGAATGCCCGGGGAGTCGATCAGTTCACCGCCGCCCGGGAAGTGGAACAACCGTGCAGTGGTGGTGGTGTGGGTGCCCTGGCCGGACAGCTCCGACAATGGACCCACACGGGTTTCGACTTCCGGCAACAAGCTGTTGACCAGGGACGACTTGCCCACACCCGACTGGCCGACGAACACGCTGATGCGTCCATCCAGTTCAGTCTGCAATTGCTCCATGCCATTGCCGTGATGCGCCGAGACTTCCAGCACCGGGTAGCCGAGGGTGCGGTACACCGCCAGCAGCGCGTTGAGCGCCGGGGCGTTCTGCTCGTCGATCAGGTCGAATTTGTTCAGCAGCAACAGCGGGCGAATGCCGGCGTGTTCGGCGGCTACCAGGTAGCGGTCGATCAGGTTGGCATGGGGCTCGGGCAGTGGCGCGAAGACGATGACGATCATGTCGACGTTGGCCGCCACCGGCTTGAGCTGGCCGCGGCTGTCGGGGCGACGCAGTTCGGTGGTTCGCGGCAACTGGGCGACGATGACGCCGATGCCCTGGTTGCCAGCACGCCATACCACCCGGTCGCCGGTCACCAGTGCAGGCAGGTTCGCGCGCAAGTGGCAACGGAATACCTGGCCGGCGTGGTCGCCTTCTGTGGCCTCGACTTCGACCTGCACACCGAAGTGCGCGATCACCAGCCCCGTTTGCTCGGGGCCCAGGTCGCCGCCCTCAAGCGCTTCCACGGCGGAGGACTCACGTTTGGCGGCGCGAGCAGCGCGTTCGCCCTGAATCTTTTCGATGCGCCAGTTTTGGCGACGGTTGAGCTGGCGTTTGGCCATTGGTGTTCCGTGTCGATAATGCAAAGGTTAGGTAAAACGGTCGCGAGTCTAGCACGCCCTGCCTGCTAAACTGCGCAGCTACGCCAAGGTGCCAAGGAACCACGACATGCAAAACCCACAGAACCTGATTTGGATCGATCTGGAAATGACCGGTCTGAACCCTGACACCGACGTCATCATCGAGATGGCGACCATTGTCACCGACAGCAACCTCAACACCTTGGCCGAAGGTCCGGTGATTGCCATTCACCACAGCGATGCTGTGTTGGCCACCATGGACGAGTGGAACACCCGCACCCACGGCAACTCGGGCCTGACCCAGCGCGTGCGCGACAGCCGCGTGAGCATGGCCGAGGCTGAAGCGCAAACCATCGCCTTCCTGGAAAAGTGGGTGCCCAAGGGCAAGTCGCCGATCTGCGGCAACAGCATTTGCCAGGATCGCCGCTTTCTTTATACCCACATGAAAGCGCTGGAAAGCTACTTCCACTACCGCAACCTGGACGTGTCGACCTTGAAGGAACTGGCCGCGCGCTGGGCGCCGGAAGTCAAAGACAGCTTCCATAAAGGCAGCACCCACCTGGCGCTGGACGATATTCGCGAGTCGATTGCCGAGCTGCAGCATTACCGCAAGCATTTCATCAAGTTCTGATTTGAGTCGTGGTGAAGAGCTGTTGTGGCGAGGGAGCTTGCTCCCGCTGGGCTGCGAAGCAGCCCTGAAAAATGGGACTGCTGCGCAGTCCAACGGGAGCAAGCTCCCTCGCCACATTAGGACGAGCTTTAAGCTCTTGAGGGCTCGCCCCCTTTTGGTGCCATCACCAAATGATTAGACTGCGCGCCTCTTTGCAAGGATCGCCATCATGCTGCTGATGCTCTACCTCGTCGCCATTACCGCCGAAGCCATGACGGGCGCCTTGTCCGCCGGGCGGCGGGGCATGGATTGGTTCGGTGTGGTGCTGATCGCCTGTGTGACGGCACTGGGCGGCGGTTCGGTGCGTGACGTGTTGCTCGGCCACTACCCGCTGACCTGGGTCAAGCACCCGGAATACCTGGTGCTGACCTCCATCGCAGCTCTGGTGACAATCTTCATCGCCCCACTGATGCGCCACCTGCGCTCGCTGTTCCTCGCGCTGGACGCCGTCGGTCTGGTGGCCTTTACCCTGATCGGTTGCATGACCGCCCTGGAAATGGGCCACGGCATGCTGGTGGCGTCGGTCAGCGGTGTGATCACTGGGGTATTCGGCGGCATCCTGCGGGACATCTTCTGCAACGACATCCCGCTGATCTTCCGCCGCGAGCTGTACGCCAGCGTCTCGTTCCTGGCCGCCTGGTTCTACATGCTGTGCATCTATCTGGAGCTGCCCAGCGAGCAATCGATCCTGCTGACGCTGTTCAGCGGCTTTCTATTGCGTCTGTTGGCGATCCGCTTCCATTGGGAAATGCCCAAGTTCGTCTACAACGACGACGTGCACTGACGTTCGGCGTGCTGGTTCAGCGCCCATTCCACATGTTCGCGCACCAGTTCCGACGGGTACTCCCTTCGCGCCTTCAACGCTTCCAGCACCGGAATGCTTGACGGCGCATTGCCCAGGCCCACCGCCAGGTTACGCAGCCAGCGTTCATAGCCGGCGCGGCGCAGGGGCGAGCCTTCGGTGCTGCTGAGAAATTTGTCTTCGTCCCACATGAACAATTCGGCCAGTTCTGCGTTATCCAGATTGTGCCGTGGCTTGAAATCACCTTCGTCGGTAGGCCGGGCGAAACGATTCCACGGGCAAACGATCTGACAGTCATCACAGCCGAATACCCGGTTGCCGATCAGTGGGCGCAGGTCTTCTGGGATCGCGCTTTTCAGCTCGATGGTCAGGTAGGAAATGCAGCGTCGGGCGTCCAGCACGTAGGGGCCGACGAAGGCGTTGGTCGGGCAGATGTCCAGGCAGGCGGTGCAACGACCACAGTGTTCGGTGGCGTGGGGTGGGTCGACCGGCAATGGCAGGTCGACAAACAACTCGCTCAGGAAGAAGTAGCTGCCTGCCTTGCGGTTGAGTACCAGGGTGTTTTTGCCGATCCAGCCCAGCCCGGCTTTTTCGGCGATGGCTTTTTCCAGCACCGGGGCGCTGTCGACAAACGCACGGAAGCCGAACGGGCCGATCTGCGCCTGAATCCGGTCGGCCAGTTGCTGCACGCGTTTGCGGATCAGCTTGTGATAGTCGCGGCCCAACGCGTAACGGGAGATGTAGGCTTTTTCGGGTTTGGCCAGCAATTGGGCCATTTGAGTGTCGCCGGGCAGGTAGTCCATGCGCAGCGACACCACGCGCAAGGTGCCGGGCACCAGTTCTTCCGGGTGTGAGCGCTTGCTGCCGTGGGCGCCCATGTAGTCCATTTCGCCGTGGTAGCCGGCGTCGAGCCAGCGCTGCAGGTGCTGCTCATGCTCGGCGAGGTCGAGGCCGCTGATGCCCACTTGTTGAAAGCCCAGCTCGCGGCCCCAGTCTTTGATCGATTGGGCGAGGGCGGGCAGGTCGTAGGTAATAGCAGGCATGAACAAGAGAAACCGCAGGTTAGATGCGTATAATTCTGCCAGACATCGGAGCTTGAAGACGCATGCCGCAGACAAAACACGAAATACCCGACGTTCAGCACCTGTTGCCCGGCCAATTGCCGCAACTCGCTGCGCGTTCCCCGGACGTCCATAAAGGCCAGTTCGGCCATGTATTGCTGATCGGTGGCGACCGGGGTTTTGGCGGCGCCGCCTTGCTCAGCGCCGAAAGTGCCCTGCGCAGTGGTGCCGGCATGGTTTCCCTGGCGACTCGCAGCGAGCACGTTGCAGCGGCGCTGGCGCGGTTGCCGGAAGTCATGACCGTGGGCGTGCACTCGGCCAATCAGTTGATGGGCTTGCTGGAAAAGATTTCCGTGATCGTCATCGGCCCGGGCCTGGGCGAAGCCTCTTGGGGCAAAAGCCTGCTGTCGGTAGCGGCCAACGCCAGGCAGCCGCAGGTCTGGGATGCCGACGCCTTGAACCTGCTGGCGACGGGCAGCGTCAGCTTGCCGGCCAATTGTGTGATCACTCCACATCCTGGCGAAGCCGCCCGCTTGATGGGCATTTCGACAGCCGAGGTTCAGGCCGACCGCCTTAACGTAGCGCGCGCGTTGAGTCAGAAATTCAATGCAGTAGCGATCCTCAAGGGCGAAGGCAGCTTGATCGCCAGCCCGGACGGCCGCGTTGCCCGCTGTGATCAAGGTCACCCGGCAATGGCGACGGCCGGCCTGGGCGACGTGTTGGCTGGCCTGGTCGGTGCTTTATTGGCTCAAGGCATGTCGGCATTTGATGCCGCCTGCCTGGCGGTCTGGCTGCATGCCACTGCCGGAGATCGCCAGGGCATCTATGGACGCGGGCTGGCCGCCAGTGACCTGATTCCTGCCATTCGTCAGTTACTGGAGGAGCAATCGCCGTGTCTGAAGTAGTCCTTTTCCTGTCCGATGAAGACGCCATGGTCGCGCTGGGCAACCGTATCGCCCAGGTGACGAAAGGCTCGGGTT
Source organism: Pseudomonas sp. SED1 (assembly GCF_034044025.1). Lineage (NCBI taxonomy): Bacteria > Pseudomonadati > Pseudomonadota > Gammaproteobacteria > Pseudomonadales > Pseudomonadaceae > Pseudomonas > Pseudomonas sp. SED1. The sequence continues at coordinate 39,831 of NZ_JAXCIS010000050.1, read as the reverse complement.
TGATCTTTCTGGAAGGCGACTTGGGCGCCGGGAAAACCACCTTGTCCCGGGGCATCATTCGCGGGTTGGGGCATCAAGGTGCTGTGAAAAGCCCTACGTTCACTTTGGTAGAACCCTACGAAATTGGCGACGTACGAGCTTTCCACTTCGACCTGTATCGCCTGGTGGATCCCGAAGAACTGGAATACATGGGCATCCGCGATTACTTCGATGAAGACGCGTTATGCCTGATCGAGTGGCCAGATAAAGGCACAGGCTTTTTGCCAAAGCCGGACCTGACCATTACCATTACCCCGCATAAGCATGGACGTCAGCTGAAGTTGTTGTCCCAGAGCGCGCGCGGCGAGTCGTGGTGCGCCGCTTTGGCATTGGAATTCAAATAATTGATGGGGTTAGGTATGCGCTTTCGCGCGTTGGTTACTGTCGTAGGGGTGTTGCTTGCGGCAATGACTTTCAATGCACTGGCGGCCTCACAGGTGAAAAGTGTTCGCCTGTGGCGGGCACCGGATAACACGCGACTGGTATTCGACCTGTCTGGCCCGGTTCAGCACAGCGTCTTCACCCTTACGGCGCCCGATCGCCTGGTGATTGATATCAACGGTGCGACCCTGGCCGCGCCGTTGAAAGTCGCCATGGCCAATACCCCGATTACCGCGATGCGCTCGGCCCAACGTACGCCGACCGATCTGCGGGTGGTCATCGACCTGAAAAAGGCCGTGACCCCGAAAAGCTTCGTGCTGGCGCCCAACGCGCAATATGGCAACCGGCTGGTGGTCGACCTGTTCGACAACGCCGCCGATGCCGCGCCGCCGCCCGCGCCAACCCCAAGCGTTGCGACGATACCGGCGGTGCCGGTCAACCAGTCCCAGCCTCAGGTCAAATTGCCGCCACCACCACCTGCACCCGCGGGCAAGCGTGACATCATCGTGGTCATCGATGCCGGTCACGGCGGCGAAGACCCTGGAGCCTCCGGCTCGCGCGGCCAGCATGAAAAAGACGTGGTACTGGCCATCGCCCGCGAACTGCAGCGCCAGATCAATGGCATGAAAGGCTATCGCGCCGAGCTGACCCGTACCGGCGACTACTTTATTCCGCTGCGTGGCCGTACCGAAATCGCCCGCAAGAAGGGCGCCGACCTGTTCGTCTCGATCCACGCCGACGCCGCCCCTTCGGCTGCTGCGTTTGGTGCTTCGGTGTTTGCCCTGTCGGATCGCGGCGCCACTTCCGAGACCGCCCGCTGGCTGGCGGACAGTGAAAACCGTTCCGACTTGATCGGCGGGGCCGGCAACGTGTCCCTCGACGACAAGGACAAAATGCTCGCCGGCGTATTGCTCGACCTGTCGATGACCGCCTCGCTGACCTCCAGCCTGAACGTCGGGCAGAAAGTCCTGAGCAATATCGGTCGTGTCACTTCGCTGCATAAACAGCGCGTGGAGCAGGCCGGGTTCATGGTGCTCAAGTCGCCGGATATTCCGTCGATCCTGGTGGAAACCGGGTTTATCTCCAACTCCAACGAAGCCTCGAAACTGGCCTCTTCCAGCCACCAGCAGGCGTTGGCGCGTTCCATCAGCGCCGGTGTTCGCCAGTTCTTCCAGCAGAACCCGCCGCCGGGCACCTACATCGCCTGGCTGCGTGATTCCGGGAAGATCGCCCAGGGTCCGCGTGACCATCGCGTGCAACCGGGCGACACCCTGGCAATGCTGGCGGTGCGGTTCCAGGTGTCTGCGGCAACCTTGCGCAGTGCCAACAACCTGAAGACCGATGAACTGAAGGTCGGCCAGGTGTTGACCATCCCGGGCACTGAACTGGCGGCGCAATAATGAGCGAAACAGTCTTGAGCAACACTTCGCGCATTGAGCTGCTAAGCCCGCGCCTCGCCAACCAGATCGCGGCGGGCGAGGTGGTCGAGCGGCCAGCGTCGGTGATCAAGGAGTTGCTGGAAAACAGCATCGACTCCGGCGCCAAGCGCATTGACGTCGACGTTGAATTGGGCGGCGTCAAGCTGCTGCGGGTGCGCGACGACGGTAGCGGGATTTCCTCCGACGACCTGCCGCTGGCCCTGGCCCGTCACGCCACCAGCAAGATTCGCGACCTGGAAGACCTTGAGCGAGTGATGAGCCTTGGGTTTCGTGGTGAGGCCCTGGCTTCCATCAGCTCCGTGGCTCGCCTGACCCTGACGTCCCGCACCCGCGACGCCGATCAAGCCTGGCAGGTTGAAACCGAAGGTCGCGACATGGCGCCCCGAGTCCGGCCGGCTGCGCATCCGGTGGGCACCTCGGTGGAAGTGCGCGACCTGTTCTTCAACACCCCGGCCCGGCGCAAATTCCTCAAGGCCGAAAAAACCGAATTCGATCACTTGCAAGAAGTCATCAAGCGCTTGGCCCTGGCCCGTTTTGATGTGGCTTTCCACCTGCGCCATAACGGCAAGACCATCCTCAGCCTGCATGAGGCCCATGATGATGCGGCCCGTGCCCGGCGCGTCTCGGCTATCTGCGGCGCGGGGTTCCTGGAGCAGGCGCTGCCGATCGAGATCGAGCGCAATGGCCTGCGCCTTTGGGGTTGGGTGGGTTTGCCGACCTTCTCCCGTAGCCAGGCAGACTTGCAGTACTTCTTTGTGAACGGCCGGGCGGTGCGCGACAAACTGGTGGCCCACGCGGTGCGCCAGGCGTATCGCGACGTGCTGTTCAACGGGCGGCATCCGACGTTTGTGCTGTTTTTCGAGGTCGACCCGTCGGTGGTGGACGTTAACGTGCACCCGACCAAGCACGAAGTGCGCTTCCGTGACGGTCGCATGGTTCATGACTTCCTCTATGGCACGCTGCACCGCGCCTTGGGCGATGTGCGCCCCGATGATCATCTGGCCGCACCGATTGTCACGGCTGTCGTCCGTCCCTCGGGGCCGGAAGCCGGTGAGTTCGGGCCCCAGGGCGAAATGAGCCTGGCGGCCAACTTGCTGCAATCGCCGCAAGCCCAGCCGAGCTATACCGCTCCAGGCTCAGGTGCTGGCGCCGGCTATCAATACCAATACACGCCGCGCCCGCAATCAGCGTTGCCAGTCGCCGAAGCCCAGGCAGCCTATCGCGAGTTTTTTGCACCGCTGCCAGGCGCCGAGTCGGGGGCTGCCGCCTTGCCGGAAGGCCAGGGCGACGTGCCGCCGCTGGGTTACGCGTTGGCCCAGCTCAAGGGCATCTACATCCTTGCGGAAAACGCCCACGGCCTGGTGCTGGTGGACATGCACGCCGCCCACGAGCGGATCATGTACGAGCGCCTGAAGATCGCCATGGCCAGCGAAGGCCTTAGTGGCCAGCCGCTGCTGGTGCCGGAATCCCTGGCGGTCAGCCAGCGCGAGGCCGATTGCGCCGAAGAACACGTCAGCGTGTTCCAGAAGCTGGGCTTTGAGCTGCAACGCCTGGGCCCGGAAACCCTGGCTATCCGCCAGATCCCGGCTTTGCTCAAGCAGGCCGAGGCCAACCGGCTGGTGGCTGACGTACTGGCGGACTTGATGGAATACGGCACCAGCGACCGTATCCAGGCTCACATCAATGAACTGCTCGGCACCATGGCCTGCCACGGCGCCATCCGCGCCAACCGCCGGCTGGCCCTGCCGGAAATGAACGGTTTGCTGCGGGACATGGAAAACACTGAGCGCAGCGGCCAATGCAACCACGGCCGGCCGACCTGGACCCAGATGGGCCTGGACGATCTCGACAAATTGTTCTTGCGCGGCCGTTGATGAGTGCCTTGCCCCCCGCGATCTTCCTGATGGGCCCGACGGCCGCCGGCAAGACCGACCTGGCCATCGAGCTGACCAAGGTCTTGCCGTGCGAACTGATCAGTGTCGACTCTGCACTGGTTTACCGGGACATGGACATTGGCACCGCCAAGCCCTCAAAAGAGCTGCTGGCCCAGTATCCGCACCGGTTGATCGACATCATCGATCCCAGCGAGAGCTATTCGGCGGCGGATTTTCGCACCGATGCCCTGGCAGCCATGGCCGATATCACCGCGCGGGGCAAGATTCCGCTGTTGGTGGGCGGCACGATGCTCTACTACAAGGCGTTGCAGGAAGGTCTGGCTGATATGCCGCCGGCCGATCCACAGGTTCGTGCCGACCTTGAGGAAGAGGCTGCGCGCCTTGGCTGGCAGGCCTTGCACGACCAGTTGGCGGCTGTGGATCCGGTTTCCGCCGCGCGGATTCATCCCAATGACCCCCAGCGCCTGACGCGAGCCTTGGAAGTCTGGCGGGTCAGTGGCCAGACCATGACTGAACACAGGCTGAAACAAACTGCGCAAAGTGCTGAAGCAGGCGCCTCGGGACACTCACAATTGCCCTATACTGTGGCGAATCTGGCCATCGCTCCGACGGATCGCCAGGTGCTGCATGAACGAATTGCACAAAGATTCACAATTATGTTGGAACAGGGGTTTGTGGACGAGGTCGTAGCACTGCGTTCAAGAGGTGACCTGCATGCGGGGTTGCCTTCGATACGTGCTGTAGGCTACCGCCAAGTCTGGGATCATCTGGATGGCAAGCTGACGTCAGCCGAAATGCAGGAGCGCGGCATCATTGCCACGCGCCAATTGGCAAAACGCCAGTTCACATGGCTGCGCAGCTGGACTGATTTACACTGGTTGGACAGTCTGGATTGCGACAATCTGTCACGCGCCTTGAAATACTTGGGAACGGTCTCCATATTGAGCTGAGTCCTTGCAATTGCCGTCTATCCTTGGGGGTGTGACGGCCATAAGCTATCTATTTTCCGATTTTTTATTATTGATCCTTAAAGGAGTGCGGCACATGTCAAAAGGGCATTCGCTACAAGACCCTTACTTGAATACTTTACGTAAAGAGAAAGTTGGGGTTTCCATCTATCTGGTCAACGGTATCAAGCTGCAGGGCACGATTGAGTCGTTCGACCAGTTCGTGATCCTGCTGAAAAACACCGTAAGCCAAATGGTTTACAAGCACGCTATCTCGACCGTAGTGCCGGTTCGTCCGATTCGTCTGCCTAGCGCAACCGAAGAACAGGGTGACGCCGAGCCTGCACCAGGTAACGCCTGATAGGAGTCTCCTTTGTTCTTTGAGCGCCACGGTGGTGGTGAGCGAGTAATCCTCGTTCACTTGGATGGACAGGACCCTGAGGCGCGCGAAGATCCGCAGGAGTTTCAGGAGTTGGCAAATTCGGCCGGTGCCGAGACCGTCGCGTTTTTTAACGTGCCGCGTCATCGGCCAACCGCCAAATTCTTGATTGGCAGCGGTAAGGTCCAAGAGCTGCACGACTTGGTCCATGCCGAAAAGGCCGATCTGGTGATTTTCAATCACATCCTCACGCCCAGTCAGGAACGTAACCTCGAACGAGTTTTCGAGTGTCGCGTGATCGACCGCACGGGTCTGATTCTCGATATTTTCGCTCAACGCGCCCGTACCCATGAAGGCAAGCTCCAGGTAGAACTGGCCCAGCTTGACCACATGAGCACCCGGCTGGTTCGCGGCTGGACTCACCTTGAACGTCAGGGTGGCGGTATCGGCATGCGTGGTCCGGGTGAAACCCAGCTGGAAACCGACCGGCGTCTGCTGCGGGTGCGCCTGCGACAGATCAAGGGCCGCCTGGAGAAGGTGCGCAGCCAGCGCGAACAATCGCGACGTGGCCGTATGCGTGCGGATATCCCGACCGTTTCCCTGGTGGGCTATACCAACGCCGGCAAATCCACGCTCTTCAATAACGTGACGAAATCGGACGTGTACGCGGCCGACCAACTGTTTGCGACCCTCGACCCGACCTTGCGCCGTCTGGAACTGGACGACCTGGGGCCGATTGTCCTGGCCGATACCGTGGGTTTCATTCGTCACTTGCCCCACAAGCTGGTCGAGGCATTTCGGTCTACGCTCGAAGAGTCGAGCAATTCCGACCTCCTGCTGCACGTAATCGATGCGGCTGAGCCGGATCGCATGTTGCAGATTGAACAGGTCATGGTGGTGTTGGGTGAGATTGGTGCCCAGGACTTGCCCATCCTCGAGGTCTATAACAAACTCGATTTGCTTGAAGGCGTTGAGCCACAAATCCAGCGCGACGAAAACGGCAAGCCCCAGCGGGTCTGGCTGTCGGCGCGTGATGGCAGTGGCCTGGAATTGCTTGAACAAGCCATTGCCGAGCTGTTGGGCAGCGATTTGTTTGTTGGCACCTTGCGCTTGCCTCAGCGTTTTGCTCGACTGCGTGCACAGTTTTTCGAGCTGGGCGCGGTACAGAAAGAAGAACACGACGAAGAAGGTGTCAGCTTGCTGGCCGTTCGAATACCGCGCGCGGAGCTGAATCGGCTGGTCAGCCGGGAAGGTGTTGTGCCGGCGGAGTTCATCGAACAACACACTTTGCAATAAAAGCCTGAAAAAGCGGTTGTGCCGCTGTGACAGGCATTCTGTAGCATTGGTCGGCGCGCCGTGGGTGCGTCTTTGCTTTATCAGATGGAGAGCGCTATGGCTTGGAATGAGCCGGGTGGCAACTCGAATAATCAGGATCCTTGGGGTGGTAAACGCCGCAATAATGGCGACCGCAAGGGGCCACCAGATCTCGACGAGGCCTTCCGAAAGCTGCAGGAAAGCCTGAATGGGTTGTTCGGTGGTGGAAAAAAACGTGGTGGTGACGAAGGCGGTCGTACGAGCAAGGGCGGTGGTTACGGCTTGCTTGGCATCGGCCTCGTCGTGCTGGCGGCCGTTTGGCTGTACAGCGCCGTCTATGTAGTGGACGAGCAGGAGCAGGCCGTGGTGCTGCGCTTCGGCAAATACTACGAGACGGTCGGCCCCGGCCTGAACATCTACTTCCCGCCGATCGACAAGAAGTACATGGAAAACGTCACGCGTGAGCGTGCCTATACCAAGCAGGGCCAGATGCTGACCGAAGACGAGAACATCGTCGAAGTGCCGCTGACCGTGCAGTACAAGATCAGCAATCTGCAGGACTTCGTGCTGAACGTTGATCAGCCGGAAATCAGCCTGCAACAAGCGACCGAAAGTGCCCTGCGTCACGTGGTGGGTTCCACTGCAATGGACCAGGTGCTGACCGAAGGTCGTGAATTGATGGCCAGCGAGATCAAGGAGCGCCTGCAACGGTTCCTCGATACCTATCGCACCGGTATCACCGTAACCCAGGTCAACATACAGAGCGCAGCCGCACCGCGTGAAGTACAGGAAGCCTTCGATGACGTGATCCGTGCCCGTGAAGACGAGCAGCGTTCACGCAACCAGGCTGAAACCTACGCCAACGGCGTGGTGCCGGAAGCCCGTGGTCAGGCCCAGCGTATCCTTGAAGATGCCAACGGTTACCGCGACGAAGTGGTTTCCCGCGCCAAGGGTGAGGCAGATCGCTTCACCAAGCTGGTGGCCGAGTACCGCAAGGCACCGGAAGTCACCCGTGAGCGTCTGTACCTGGACACCATGCAGGAAGTGTTCACCAACACCAGCAAGGTTCTCGTGACCGGCAGCAAGGGCGGGCAGAACAATCTGCTGTACCTGCCGCTGGACAAGATGATCGAAGGTGGTCGTAGCAGCACCAGCGCACCGGCCTCCGGTTCAACGGCTGCTGCCAACGAAGCGAGCGCCCGTGCGGCCGCTGACTTGCTGCAACAGCAAACACGTACCAGGGAGAGTCGTTGATGAGCAATAAATCGCTGACCGCCCTGATTGTGGGCGTCGTCGTGGTCATCGCTGCCTGGAACTGCTTCTACATCGTGTCTCAGACCGAGCGCGCGGTGTTGCTGCAATTCGGTCGCGTGGTCCAGGCAGATGTCCAGCCGGGCCTGCATGTGAAAGTCCCCTACGTCAACCAGGTGCGCAAGTTCGACGGCCGCCTGATGACCCTGGATGCACCGACACAACGCTTCCTGACCTTGGAAAAGAAAGCTGTGATGGTTGACGCCTACGCCAAGTGGCGCGTCAAGGACGCCGAGCGCTTCTACACCGCGACCTCCGGCCTCAAGCAGATTGCTGACGAGCGTTTGTCGCGCCGTCTGGAATCGGGCCTGCGTGACCAGTTTGGTAAACGCACCCTGCACGAGGTGGTATCCGGTGAACGTGATGCGCTGATGGCTGACATCACGCGTTCGTTGAACACGATGGCGGAAAAAGAACTGGGCATCGAAGTGATCGACGTTCGGGTCAAGGCTATCGACCTTCCGAAGGAAGTGAACCGTAGCGTGTTCGAGCGTATGAGCACCGAGCGTGAGCGTGAAGCTCGTGAGCACCGCGCCAAGGGTAACGAACTGGCAGAAGGGATCCGTGCGGATGCCGATCGTCAGCGTCGCGTACTGTTGGCAGAAGCTTATCGTGAGTCTGAAGAGGCTCGTGGTGATGGTGATGCTCAAGCCGCGTCGATCTACTCCAAGGCGTATGGCCAGGACCAGGAGTTCTACGCGTTCTACCGTAGCCTGCGTGCCTACCGTGAAAGCTTCGCGAACAAAACCGACGTCATGGTGCTGGACCCAAGTAGCGATTTCTTCCGCTACCTGGAAAAGTCCAAGTAACCCACATGTAGTCTGAGAATCACTCCGTCGGGCGGCTAAAATGCCGGGCGGGGTGATCCTTTCAGAAAACGGGTGTATGATGCGGCAGCCGGGAAATTCCCGGCTTTTTTGCGTCTGCATGTTTGATTGTGGTTTTGCTCCGCAGGCGCCACAGGTTTTTCGAGGAAAGTGCCCGACGAGGCCGATTGTTGGTCGTTCGTCACGTCGCTCTTGCGCGTGGTTTATGCAGGGGCCGGGTATTTTCTGCTTCACTCAAGGCTCGCCCGAGGGCTGGCCGCCCGGATCATAGGGGAATGGCGTAATGGCAACGGTAGACCGCTGGCTGCTGCCAGATGGCATCGAAGAAGTACTGCCACCAGAAGCTGCGCGCATTGAAATCGCGCGCCGCCAGGTGTTGGATCTGTTCCAGAGCTGGGGTTACGAGTTTGTCGTGACCCCCCATATCGAGTACCTGGAATCCCTGCTGACCGGCGCGGGCCAGGACCTGGATCTGCGCACCTTCAAGGTCATCGACCCGCAATCGGGCCGGCAAATGGGTTTTCGTGCCGACATCACGCCGCAAGTCGCGCGCATTGATGCGCACACCCTGCGTCGCGAAGGGCCAAGTCGGCTGTGCTACGCCGGCAGCGTGCTGCATGCTCAACCGCGTGCCTTGTCGTCTTCCCGTAGCCCGATCCAGTTGGGCGCCGAGTTGTACGGCGATGCGAGCCCGAGCAGCGACGTGGAAGTCATCAGCCTGATGCTGGCCATGCTGCAATTGGCCGATGTGCCGGATGTGCACATGGACCTCGGGCATGTCGGCATCTACCGCGGCCTGGCCCGTGCGGCCGGTTTGTCGGGTGAAGTGGAACAACAGTTGTTCGATGCCCTGCAACGCAAGGCCATCGATGAAGTGATCGCCCTGACGGCGGGCGTGCCTGCTGACCTGGCCGGCATGCTGCGTGCGCTGGTAGACCTGTGTGGCGGCCGTGAAGTACTGACCGCCGCCCGTGATCGTCTGGCGAACGCGCCGGCTGATGTATTGGCGGCCCTGGACGACGTGGTGGCGATTGCCGAGCAGTTGTCTGCGCGCTTCCCGCAGTTGCCGCTGTACTTTGATTTGGGTGAGCTGCGCGGCTACCACTACCACACCGGTGTGGTGTTCGCGGTGTTTGTCCCGGGTGTTGGTCAAGCCATCGCCCAGGGCGGTCGTTATGACGATATCGGCGCCGACTTCGGTCGCGCCCGTCCGGCGACCGGCTTCTCCACCGATTTGAAAACCCTGGTGACCCTGGGGCGTGCTGAGGTCGTGCTGCCGTCTGGTGGCATCTGGATGCCCGACAGTACGGACGCAGCACTCTGGCAGCAGGTTTGCCAGTTGCGCAGTGAGGGTCAACGTGTGGTCCAGGCCTTGCCTGGGCAGCCATTGGCCGCCGCCCGTGAAGCGGACTGCGACCGGCAATTGATTCTGCAGAACGGGCTTTGGCAAGTATCGCCACTGGCTTCTTGAGTTTTCCTGCCGGCCGCTGCCGGCACCAAGTTTGCGCGAATGAGGACAAGTGTTATGGGTAAGAATGTCGTAGTCCTGGGCACCCAATGGGGTGATGAGGGCAAAGGCAAGATCGTTGATCTGCTGACCGAACATGCTGCCGCCGTAGTGCGCTACCAAGGTGGCCACAACGCTGGCCACACCCTGGTCATCGATGGCGAAAAAACCGTCTTGCACCTGATTCCGTCGGGTGTACTGCGCGAAGGCGTGCAGTGCCTGATCGGCAACGGCGTGGTGGTTGCACCTGACGCCCTGCTGCGCGAGATCACCAAGCTGGAAGAGAAAGGCGTACCCGTGCGCGAGCGCCTGCGTATCAGCCCTTCCTGCCCGCTGATCCTGTCCTTCCACGTTGCGCTGGATCAGGCCCGTGAAAAGGCCCGTGGCGAGCTGAAGATCGGTACTACCGGTCGCGGTATCGGCCCGGCCTACGAAGACAAGGTTGCACGTCGCGGCCTGCGTGTGGGCGACCTGCTCAACATGCCGCGCTTTGAAGACAAGCTGCGTGAACTGGTGGATTACCACAACTTCATGCTGGTGGGTTACTACAAAGAGCCGGCCATCGAGTTTGAAAAGACCCTGGCTGAGTGCAAGGAATACGCTGAGCTGCTCAAGCCGCTGATGCTGGACGTGACTGCCGAGCTGCACGACCTGCGTCGCGCTGGCAAAGACATCATGTTCGAAGGCGCCCAGGGTTCGTTGCTGGACATCGACCACGGCACCTACCCGTACGTCACCAGCTCCAACACCACCGCTGGCGGCGTTGCGACCGGTTCGGGCGTTGGTCCGATGTTCCTGGATTACATCCTCGGCATCACCAAGGCGTACACCACGCGTGTGGGTTCGGGTCCGTTCCCGACTGAACTGTTCGACGACGTTGGTGCGCACTTGGCCAAACAAGGTCACGAGTTCGGCGCAACTACTGGCCGTGCTCGTCGTTGTGGCTGGTTCGACGCCGTTATCCTGCGTCGCGCTATCGATGTGAACAGCATCTCGGGCATCTGCCTGACCAAGCTGGACGTACTCGACGGCCTGGAAACCATCAACATCTGCATCGGCTACAAAGATGCGCAAGGCAACGACGTTGCCCCAACCGACGCTGACAGCTACGTAGGCCTGCAGCCTGTGTACGAAGAAGTGCCGGGCTGGACCGAATCGACCGTGGGCGCCAAGACCCTGGAAGAACTACCAGCGAACGCTCGCGCTTACATCAAGCGCGTTGAAGAGCTGATCGGTGCGCCAATCGACATTATTTCGACGGGCCCGGACCGCAACGAGACCATCGTTCTGCGTCACCCGTTCGCTTAATAAGCTGTTGATGTAAAAAGCAAAGGGCTCCTTCGGGAGCCCTTTGTCGTTTCCGCCTTGTAAACGGCACGGCCCTTGCTATGGTTCTTTCTTTCGCGGTGCTATCAAATTAATGGCACCCGTGGTGGAGGGATTCCCAGTGTCTGCCGTTCTCTCATTGTTACAAAGCCGACTGTTGCGGCCGGTGTTCGTTACCCTAGGTATCGCTCTTTTGGTGCAAGTGCTGGTGGCTGTCGCTCTGACCCGGAGCACGGTCACGGCCCTGGAAGCCGATTTAGACAACCGGCTGGGTGTCGACAGCCAAAAGCTTTCCGGTGAACTGGCCCAGGCCGGCAAGGAAGTCACCTCGAGTCTGGACAGCCTGTCTTCCAGTACTCGTCAGCGTCTCACTGCGGGGCTTTCCACACGCCTGCAGGACGAGCAGAAGCAACTGCGTGCGACCCTGGAAAAAGACCTGAAGGACTCCGCCAACGATATGGCGCAACTGCTGGCCTCTGTGGCGCCCCGCGCCATGTGGGACAGCGACGTGCCGACGCTGTCGGAATTTGCTCGGCGTGCCCAGCGCAATCCCAATGTGTTGTTCGTGGTCTACGACGATGCCACGGGCCAGCACCTGACGCGCTACCTGAACCGGGATAACCCGATTAACGCTGCGCTGCTCGAGAAAGGGCAGGGCGAGCGTGCCCTGGATAAGGTGTTGGATGCGGCGAAAAACGATCCGGCGGTCTACTACCTCGAGGCGTCCATCAGCCCCAATGGCGTGGAAATCGGCAAGGTCATCATGGGGGTTTCGACCGCTTCGGTGGACGTTGATCTGGCGGCGCTGGATAAGCGCTTCGCCGCGCTGATTGCCAGCAGTGATCAACTGGTGGGTGACAGCCTCAAAGGTGCCGCCGCTGACAGTGCTGCCGCCATGGGCGCGCGTTTGCAGTCGGCACAAGCAACCGCGACCCAGATGACCGCCAACACCACCAATGCTGTGCAAGAGGCGGCAGGTACCTTGCGCTGGCGCATCGGCATGGGCCTGGCGGTCGTAGGCTTTGGCGTGCTGTTGCTGATTGCCGTGGTGCTCGGGCGTCGGGTGGTCAATCGCCTGAAGCTGCTGATTGCAGCGATGGACGATCTGGCGGCAGGCGAGGGCGACCTGACCAAGCGCGTGCAGATCAACAGCCGTGATGAAATCGGCGACATGGCCTCAGCGGTCAATCGCTTTGTGGATAAGTTGCAGCCCATCGTGCGTGAAGCGGGTGATGTGGCCCAGCGTACCGGCGTGGAAATCGGCGCGATGACCCTGCGTAATGCCGGTGCCGATGCCGCCGCCGGCCTGCAGCGTGATGAGGTTGCCGAAAGCCTGCGGGCGCTGTCGCAAATGGCCGACGAGGCGCAGGCGGAAAGTCACGCGATGCAGGCGGCGTTGCAGCAGGTGGTGGATATTCGCCAGGCCACTGATGAAAACTCGCGTACGTCAGCCGAAGTCGGCAGCCTGATCGAGGCGTTGGCGGGGCAGGTGCAGGCCGGGTCTAAGGTGATCGAGCGTCTGGCGCAGCAAAGCGAGCAGATTGAGGTGGTATTGACGGTGATCCACGGGATTGCCGAGCAAACCAACCTGCTGGCACTCAACGCAGCGATTGAAGCGGCGAGAGCCGGCGAGACCGGGCGCGGTTTTGCAGTGGTGGCGGACGAGGTCCGAGCCCTGGCAAGTAAAACCCAGAGTTCTACCGGTGATATCCAGGCGCACATCGTGGCCTTGCAGCAAGGCGCCCGTGAGGCGGTAGAGACCATCGGCAAGGCCGGGCGCCAGGCCAGCGAAGGTCTGTTGGTATTGCGCGATAGCGTGCGCCTGCAGCAGTCGGTGCAGGCCTCGGTGGAGCAGGTGCATGCAGCGATTGGTCTGGCGACGCGTGCGGCTGAGCATCAGGCGCAAGGCGCGCATGCGGTGCGTGGGCGGGTGGAGATCATTCATGCCCAGGCCGAGCGCGCGGCTCAGGCAGTGGTGGAGACTACCGCCAGTGGCAAGGTGCTGGATGGGTTGGCGGCGCAGTTGAAGGCGAGCCTGGGGCAGTTCCGGGCTTGATGTCGCCTGGTGCGGCCCTTTCGCGAGTAAGCCCGCTCCCACATTCGACCGAGTTCCACTTCTGGAATGCTAGTAAATGTGGGAGCGGGCTTGCTCGCGAAAGCTATTTCAGCGGCTCAGATACATCCGCGTCGTAAGCAGATACACCGGTAACCCCGACACCAGAATCAACAGCGCCGCGTACGGCGCGGCAGCCGCGAATTCCACATTCGAGGTATGCGCCCACACGGCAGTCGCCAGTGTGTTCAACCCAGTAGGGCTAAGCAGCAGCGTCGCCGTCAATTCCTTCATCGCATCCAGAAACACCAGCGCAAACGCCGCGCCCAATGCCGGAAAAATAATCGGCAGTGTCACCCGGCAAAATGCACTGAACGACGAAGCTCCCAGCGTTCTCGCGGCCTCTTCCAGCTGAGGTGCCGCCTTGTTCAGTGCCGTACGGATCGGCGCCTGGGCCAGCGGCAAAAACAGCAATGCATAAGCGATCAGCAACAACGCGGACGTCTGATACAGCGCCGGCACGTAATGCAGGGCGAAGTACACCAACGTCAGCGCAATCACCAGGCCGGGCAGCGCGTGCAGCAGGTACGGCAGGCGTTCGGCCCACAGCGCGAGTTGACCCTTGTAGCGCACCACCAGCAAGCCCACCGGCACTGCAAACAACAGGCACAGTGCTGCGCCGCCCAGCGATAGTGCCAAGGAAGAAAGCAGCGCCTCGCTGATCTCTGCAACCGGAAACGCCGCCGAACTGCCCACTGCCAGCCAGTAACCGAGCATGCCCAGTGGAATACCGCTGCCGATGATTGCCAGTAGCAGGCAATACAACTGCCCCAGCGGCGCCCATTTGCCGAGCCGAACCTGCTCGGCATGCCGCGCCGCGCCCTGGCCGGTGCGCACATGCCGGCCTTTGCCGCGTACCCGCAACTCCAGCCAGAGCAGCGTCAGGCACATCACCAGCAGCACCGCCGAGAGCATCGCCGCATTGGCGTTACTGAATTCCAGCTCGAATTGCTGATAGATCGCGGTGGTAAACGTCTGCAGGCCGATGATCGACAGCGCGCCGAATTCCACCAGCATATGCAGGGCAATCAGCAGCGCCCCGGCCAGTAGCGATGGCCACAACAGCGGCAAAGTGATGCGAAAGAACACGCCCCAGCGATTCAGGCCGAGGGTGCGGGCCGATTCTTCCAGGGATGGATCAAGATTGCGCAGGGTCGCCGCCACCGGCAGAAACACCAGCGGGTATTTGGACAGGGTCATCACCAGGATCGCCCCGCCCAGCCCCTCGAAATTGGCGCTCAACGAAACCCAGGTAAAGCTGCTGACAAACGCCGGCACTGCAAACGGCAGGCACAGGATCACTCCCCAAATACGCCGCCCCGGCAAGTTGCTGCGTTCCAGCAGCCAGGCCAGGGACAAGCCGATCACGCCGCAGGCCACGGTCACACCGACCATCAGCGCCAGGGTGTTGCGCAGCAGCCCGAACACATAAGGCCGCCACAGCAAATGCACCGCCTCGGCCCAGCCCGCTTGCCAGGCCTTGAGGCCGACATACGCCAGCGGCAACAGGCTCAGGCCTACCAGCAGCAGGACCGGCAATAACAACCAGATCGAAGGGCGTTTGCGTCTCGGCGTAAAACCCCCGCGCAAGGCGGGGGCGGGGAGCGATGGGTTCATCAGTTCAAGCCAACGTCACGTTCCAGTTCCAGGGCTTCTTCGGCGTTGCCCAGGTCGGCAGGGGTGACTTTCGGCGGTTGCAGCTCGCTGAAAGGCTTGAGGCCGCGGTTGGACTCCATGCCCTTGCGCAACGGGTATTCGGCAGAGGTGTTGGTGATCACCCGCTGGCCTTCTTCGCTGGCCATGAAGGCCAACAGTTGCTGGGCTTCCTTTGGGTGCTTGCTGGATTTCAATGCTGCTGCGGCAGACACGGTGATCAGGCCGCCGGCATCACCGTCGGTGAAGTAGTGCAGCTGCGAATCCAGGTTGGTTTTTTCTTTCTTCAGGGCGAACCAGTAGTAGTTGTTCACCAGGACGGTGGCGACTTCGCCATTTTCTACGGCTTTGAGCGCAACCATGTTGTTGCTGTAGACCTTGCCGAAGGCGCGCAGGCCGGTCAGCCACTCTTCAGCTGCTTCGCGACCGTGCAGCTTGATGATCGCCACGGCCTGTTCCTGGAAGGCGCCGCTGGTGGGTACGAAACCAACCTTGCCTTGCCATTCAGGGCCGGCGAAATCCAGCACCGATTTGGGCAGGTCTTTCTCGGCGATCAGTTTCGGGTTGAACGCCACGACGCGGGTGCGTGCGGTCACGCCCATCCAGGCGCCGTTGGCGGCCACGTATTCCTTGGGTAGAACGTCGAGGGTGCTGGCGTCGATGGTCGCCAGCAGGCCTTGCTCGCCGAGTTTATTCAGCGGCGGTGATTCTTCGGTGTAGATCACGTCGGCAGGGGAGCGGTCGCCTTCTTCGACGACCTGGCTGGCCAGCTGGTTACTGCTGCCCTTGCGCACATTGACGTGGATGCCGGTCTTGGCTTCGAAGGCCTTGGCAAGTTCATCGCCGACCTCCTTGTGTTGGCCGTTGTACAAGGTCAGTGCAACCTTGTCGGCAGAATAAGCAGCGGGCGAGAGCAGGGTCAGGCCGAGCAGAGTGATGGTCATGCCACGCAGAAGGGATGTCTTGAGACGGGTATCGCGGATCATCATCCGGGGTGTTCCTCACTTGAGTGCAACAAATCGTTGCTAGGATAAACGATAAAGTTTCTCAGGTGCGGTCATGAGGCAAATCGGCCTGGAAGTTTTCAAACCCCGGAAACGCAAAAACCCGCTTTCGCGGGTTTTTGTGAGACTCAAGGTTAAAACCTCAAGTTTGGAATTGGTGCCCAGAAGAAGACTCGAACTTCCACGACCTTGCGGTCACCAGCACCTGAAGCTGGCGTGTCTACCAATTTCACCATCTGGGCAGCGTCAGCAACGTTGCCGCTGTTGATGGAGCGAACTATACGGAGGGCTTTTTGATCTGTAAACCCCTGATTTGATTTTATAAATCAACTTTATGGTTAAAAATCAAAGGCTTGAAACGCAAAAACCCGCTTTCGCGGGTTTTTGTGAGACTCAAGGTTAAACCTCAAGTTTAGAATTGGTGCCCAGAAGAAGACTCGAACTTCCACGACCTTGCGGTCACCAGCACCTGAAGCTGGCGTGTCTACCAATTTCACCATCTGGGCAGTATCGTCAACGTTGCCGTCGTCGATGGCGCGCACTATACGGAGCACTTTTTGCGCTGTAAAGCCCCGTTATCAAAAAAGCCTGGAAAATTTCGCGGGCGGTCGCGCAAGGTGCATTTCGAGGGCTACAAAGTGCTTTTACGGGCTTGTCGACACCTGAAATTTCCCGTTTCAATACGCGTATGCCAAACTAACCCGCATATAGACAAGGTGAAAACTCTCTAATGGCCGATTGGCAGTCCCTCGATCCCGAGGCCGCTCGTGAAGCGGAAAAATATGAAAACCCTATTCCTAGCCGCGAACTGATCCTGGCGCATCTCGCCGATCGGGGTTCGCCTGCTAGCCGCGAGCAGCTGGTTGAAGAATTCGGTCTGACCACCGAAGACCAACTCGAAGCCCTGCGTCGCCGCCTGCGCGCCATGGAGCGCGATGCCCAGTTGATCTACACCCGCCGGGGCACCTACGCGCCAGTGGACAAGCTTGACCTGATCCTCGGTCGCATTGCCGGCCACCGTGACGGTTTCGGCTTCCTGATTCCGGACGACGGCAGCGACGACCTGTTCATGAGCCCGGCGCAAATGCGCCTGGTGTTCGATGGCGACCGTGCCCTGGCGCGCGTTTCCGGCCTCGACCGTCGCGGCCGCCGCGAAGGCGTGATCGTCGAAGTCGTGTCCCGTGCCCACGAGTCCATCGTTGGTCGCTACTTCGAAGAAGGCGGCATCGGTTTTGTCGTGCCGGATAATCCGAAGGTCCAGCAGGAAGTGCTGATCACCCCGGGCCGCAATGGCGCCGCAAAAGTCGGTCAGTTCGTCGAGGTGAAAATCACCCACTGGCCAACTGCGCGCTTCCAGCCACAGGGCGATATCGTTGAAGTGGTCGGCAACTACATGGCGCCGGGCATGGAAATCGATGTTGCGCTGCGCACCTACGATATCCCTCACGTCTGGCCTGAGGCTGTGCTCAAAGAAGCCGCCAAGCTCAAGCCGGAAGTTGAAGACAAAGACAAAGAGAAGCGCATCGACCTGCGTCATCTGCCGTTCGTCACCATCGACGGCGAAGATGCCCGCGACTTCGACGATGCGGTCTACTGCGAAGCCAAGCCTGGCAAGTTGCGCCTGTTCTCCGGCGGCTGGAAGTTGTTCGTCGCGATTGCCGACGTGTCCAGCTACGTGAAGATCGGTTCGGCCCTGGACAACGAAGCCCAGGTGCGCGGCAACTCGGTGTACTTCCCTGAGCGCGTAATCCCGATGCTGCCTGAGCAGCTATCCAACGGCCTGTGCTCCCTGAACCCGAAAGTCGACCGTTTGGCCATGGTGTGCGAGATGACCATCTCGAAAACCGGCGAAATGACCGATTACCAGTTCTACGAAGCAGTGATCCACTCCCAGGCCCGCCTGACCTACAACAAGGTCAGCACCATCCTGGAACAGCCGAAAACCAGCGAAGCGAAAGCTCTGCGCGGTGAGTACGGCCACGTCGTGCCGCACCTCAAGCAGCTCTATGCGCTGTACAAAGTGCTGCTGGGCGCTCGTCACGTGCGTGGCGCGATCGACTTTGAAACTCAGGAAACCCGGATTGTCTTCGGTTCCGAGCGCAAGATCGCCGCAATTACCCCGACCACTCGTAACGATGCCCACAAGCTGATCGAGGAATGCATGCTGGCGGCCAACGTGGCCACCGCAGAGTTCCTGAAAAAGCACGAGATTCCTGCGTTGTACCGGGTGCACGACGGCCCGCCGCCGGAGCGTCTGGAGAAGCTGCGCGCGTTCCTCGGTGAGCTCGGCCTGTCGCTGCACAAAGGCAAGGACGGCCCGACGCCGAAGGACTACCAGGCTCTGCTCGCAAGCATCAAGGATCGCCCGGATTACCACGTGATCCAGACCGTCATGCTGCGCTCCCTGAGCCAGGCGGTGTACAGCGCTGATAACCAGGGCCACTTCGGCCTGAATTACGAGGCGTACACCCACTTCACCTCGCCGATTCGCCGTTACCCGGACTTGCTCACGCACCGGGCGATCCGCAGCGTGATCCATTCCAAGCAGAACACCCCGCACGTCCAGCGCGCCGGTGCCATGACCATTCCGAAAGCACGGATCTATCCGTACGACGAAGCGGCCCTGGAACAGCTGGGCGAGCAGTGCTCCATGAGCGAGCGCCGCGCTGACGAAGCGACCCGCGACGTAGTGAACTGGCTCAAGTGCGAGTTCATGAAAGACCGCGTGGGCGAGTCGTTCCCGGGTGTGATTACCGCCGTGACCGGTTTTGGCCTGTTCGTCGAGTTGACCGACATCTACGTCGAGGGCCTGGTGCACGTCACCGCCTTGCCGGGTGACTACTACCACTTCGACCCTGTGCATCACCGCCTGGCGGGCGAGCGCACCGGTCGCAGCTTCCGTCTGGGCGACACCGTGGAAGTGCAGGTCATGCGCGTCGACCTCGACGAACGCAAGATCGACTTCGGTATGCCCGACAAGCCGGCCGAGCCGACTGGCCGTAAAAAACGTGGCGGCGAAACGACTGCGCCGGCCAGCAAAGGCAAAAGTGCTCCTGCGAAAGCAGCGGTCGCCGAACCTGCGCCAGCCAAGCCTGCTCGTCGTTCGTCTGCCAAGGACAAGGCCCCAGAAGCTTATCGCCCAAGCGATGCCGCGGCGAAAAACGCCGAGCTGCGCAAGAGCCGCGAGTTGAAGCAGCAGTTGCTCAACGAAGCCAAAAGCGGTGGTAAAGCGGCGTCTGGGGGAAAGTCCCGCGAGGCGGAAAAACCGTCGAGCAAGCCGAGTAAACACCGTAAAGGCCCGCCAAAAGCGGGTTCGGCCCCCGCGAAAAGCGGCGGGTCGCGCAAACCTAAGGCCAAGTCATGAGTCTGGAAAAAATCTACGGCGTGCACGCCGTAGAAGCATTGCTGCGTCACCACCCGAAACGCGTCAAGCAGGTGTGGTTGGCCGAGGGTCGCAGTGAGCCGCGCGTTCAAGCGCTGGTCGAACTGGCCAACCAAAATAAAGTCGCCATCGGCCAGGCCGAGCGTCGTGAAATGGACGTTTGGGTCGAAGGCGTTCACCAGGGTGTGGTTGCGGACGTAAGCCCGAGCCAGGTCTGGGGCGAAGCGATGCTCGACGAGCTGCTCGATCGCACCGAAGGCGCACCGCTGTTGCTGGTGCTCGACGGCGTGACCGACCCGCACAACCTCGGCGCCTGCCTGCGTTCGGCGGATGCTGCCGGTGCGCTGGCGGTGATCGTGCCCAAAGACAAGTCGGCAACCTTGACCCCTGTGGTGCGTAAAGTCGCCTGCGGTGCGGCGGAAGTGATTCCGTTGGTAGCCGTGACCAACCTGGCGCGCACCCTGGAGAAACTCCAGCAGCGCGGCCTGTGGGTCGTGGGTACGGCGGGGGAGGCCGAGGTCAGTATTTATGACCAGGACCTCACCGGCCCGACCATTTTGATCATGGGGGCTGAAGGCAAGGGCATGCGTCGCCTGACCCGTGAGCACTGCGACTACCTGGTGCACCTGCCGATGGCCGGTAGCGTCAGCAGCCTCAACGTTTCAGTCGCAACGGGCGTCTGCCTGTTCGAAGCCCGGCGCCAGCGTGGCGCCAAGGCTAAAGCCAAGAGGTAACCAAGTCTGGCGCAGGTCAAAATGTGGGAGGGGGCTTGCTCCCGAATACGGTGTATCAGCCAGTGCATTTGGTGACTGGCACGCCGCTTTCGGGAGCAAGCCCCCTCCCAAATTTGTTTTTGTGGTGTGTGGGGCTGTTCAAATAATCACCAATCACCTTGCGCCCTTTCTCCCCCTTCTCTACAATTGCGCCCCTTGCCTTCATGGCAGGCACGCATGTGCCTCCCTTCGGCAAGATCCATAAGTGTCATTCACTCCTTGTCTGACCGTTTTTGAGCGGCAGGCTACAACCCGTAAGGAGCATTCATGCGTCATTACGAAATCATCTTTTTGGTCCACCCGGATCAAAGCGAGCAAGTCGGCGGCATGGTAGAGCGTTACACCAAGCTGATCGAAGAAGACGGCGGCAAAATCCACCGTCTGGAAGATTGGGGCCGTCGTCAACTGGCCTACGCAATCAACAATGTTCACAAGGCTCACTACGTGATGCTGAACGTTGAATGCACTGGCAAGGCCCTGGCCGAGCTGGAAGACAACTTCCGCTACAACGATGCAGTGATCCGTAACCTGGTCATCCGTCGCGAAGAAGCCGTTACCGGCCAATCCGAGATGCTCAAGGCTGAAGAAAACCGCAGTGAGCGCCGTGAGCGTCGCGACCGTCCTGAGCACGAAGGCGCTGAAAGCGCTGATAGTGATGACAGCGACAACAGCGATAACGCTGACGAGTAATCCACGGACCTTTTAAGGAGCCTATCAAATGGCACGTTTCTTCCGTCGTCGTAAATTCTGCCGCTTCACCGCTGAAGACGTGAAGGAGATCGATTACAAAGATCTCAACACTCTGAAAGCCTACGTATCCGAGACCGGCAAAATTGTTCCAAGCCGCATCACCGGTACCAAAGCTCGTTATCAGCGTCAGCTGGCCACCGCTATCAAGCGCGCCCGCTTCCTGGCCCTGCTGGCCTACACCGACAGCCACGGCCGCTGAGACCGGGCAGTCGACAAGTAGTAAGGGATTGAATGCATGCGCGCCTTAGCTGAGTTCATCATGCGCGGTCGTGTGCAGGCCACTCTGGTAGTGGCTGGATGTGCAGCGTTGCCGTTGTTGTATTGGTTGGGTGCTGCTGCAGGTTGCCTTGTGCTCCTGCGGCGCGGTTTGAAGGACGCCCTTGGCGTTCTTGCCCTGGGAATGCTGCCGGCCTTGGTCTGGTGGTTGAAATTCGATGATCCACGGGTACTTCTGGTACTGCTCGGTTCATCGGCCCTTGCGTTGGTTTTACGCGCAAGTGAGTCTTGGGTCCGTACGCTGCTGGTCAGCGTGGCATTGGGGTTGGTGTATTCACTGGCGCTTGGCGCGGCTTTCCGCCCGCAAATCGAGGCGCTGGCGCAGGAGATCATAAAGATCCTGCCGCTGGCCCTCGGGGATCTCTACCAGCAGTTATCGGTAGAGGAGCGAGCGCGCTTTGCGTCAGTGGTTGCACCGATGCTTACCGGCCTGATAGCGGCACTGTTGCAGATCGTCAGCGTGCTGAGCCTGATTCTTGGGCGTTATTGGCAGGCGTTGTTGTATAACCCGGGTGGTTTTGGTCGCGAGTTTCGCAGTATCAGAATCCCCGCTGGACCAGCGATGTTGCTGCTGGCGTTCATGGTGGTCGGGCCGACTTTTGGCCTGGCGCTATTGGTGCCGTTGTGCAGCGTACCGCTGGTATTCGCCGGGCTATCCCTGATTCATGGGCTGGTGGCGCAAAAGCGACTGGGCAGATTCTGGCTGGTGGGGTTATACGTGACGCTGTTGCTGTTCATGCAGCTGATCTATCCGTTACTCGTGGTCTTGGCCATTGTCGACGGCCTGATTGATTTTCGCGGTCGTCTGGCGCCGAAAGACGCCGATAACGCGAACGGTGAAGGTTAAAAGTTAGAGGATTTTCACATGCAACTGATCCTTCTGGAAAAAGTCGCCAACCTGGGCAACCTGGGCGACAAAGTGAACGTTAAGGCCGGCTACGGTCGTAACTACCTGCTGCCATACGGCAAAGCCACCGCTGCAACCGCTGCCAACCTGGCTGCGTTTGAAGAGCGTCGTGCTGAGCTGGAAAAAGCAGCAGCAGACAAAAAAGCTTCGGCCGAAACTCGCGCTGCCCAACTGGCTGAGCTGGAAGTGACTATCACTGCCACCGCCGGTGACGAAGGCAAGCTGTTCGGTTCGATCGGCACCCACGACATCGCTGATGCACTGACCGCCTCCGGCGTTGAAGTGCAGAAGAGCGAAGTTCGTCTGCCGAACGGCACCATCCGCAACGTTGGCGAATTCGATGTAGCCGTGCACCTGCACGCTGAAGTCGAAGCAACCGTACGCGTTGTTGTGGTAGCAGCTTAAGCAGCACCTAACTGACTGGCACCTCGCGTGCCGGGCGGTTAACATCGGGCACGATCCTGTTTACAGGTCGTGCCTTTTGTTTTTCTGCCTTTTGTTTTCTGTAGCCCCTGATTCTCCAACTATTCCAAGTGGCCATGAACGATATCTCCGCTCCTGAGCAATATGATCTGCAAACCGCTGCCCTGAAGGTGCCGCCGCATTCCATCGAGGCCGAACAGGCCGTGCTCGGTGGTTTGATGCTGGACAACAACGCCTGGGAGCGCGTGCTGGATCAAGTCTCGGACGGCGATTTCTACCGTCATGACCACCGCCTGATCTTCCGCGCCATTGCCAAGCTGGCCGACCAGAACTCACCGATCGACGTGGTGACCCTGGCCGAGCAACTGGACAAGGAAGGCCAGACATCCCAAGTGGGCGGCCTGGGTTACCTGGGCGAGCTGGCGAAAAACACGCCATCGGTCGCCAACATCAAGGCCTATGCGCAGATCGTCCGCGCGCGGGCCACGTTGCGCCAACTGATCGGCATCGCCACCGAGATCGCCGACAGTGCCTTCAACCCGGAAGGCCGTACCGCGGAAGAGATTCTTGACGAAGCCGAGCGGCAGATCTTCCAGATCGCCGAGGCCCGCCCGAAAACCGGCGGCCCGGTCAGCGTCAACGACCTGCTGACCAAGGCCATCGACCGTATCGATACCCTGTTCAACACCGATAACGCCATTACCGGCCTGTCCACCGGCTACACCGACCTCGACGGCATGACCAGCGGCCTGCAGCCGTCTGACCTGATCATCGTCGCCGGCCGTCCGTCCATGGGTAAAACCACCTTCGCCATGAACCTGGTGGAGAACGCCGTGTTGCGCAGCGACAAGGCCGTCCTGGTTTACTCCCTGGAGATGCCAGGTGAATCGCTGATCATGCGTATGTTGTCGTCCCTGGGCCGCATCGACCAGACCAAGGTGCGTGCCGGTCGCCTGGAAGACGACGATTGGCCGCGGCTGACCTCGGCGGTCAACCTGCTCAACGACCGCAAGCTGTTTATCGATGATACCGCGGGCATCAGCCCGTCGGAAATGCGCGCGCGTACCCGACGCCTGGTGCGTGAGCATGGCGACATCGCCCTGATCATGATCGACTACCTGCAACTGATGCAGATCCCGGGTTCCAGCGGCGACAGCCGGACCAACGAGATTTCCGAGATTTCCCGCTCGTTGAAAGCCCTGGCCAAGGAATTCAACTGCCCGGTGGTTGCCCTGTCGCAGCTCAACCGATCTCTTGAGCAACGTCCGAACAAGCGCCCAATCAACTCCGACTTGCGGGAATCCGGAGCGATCGAGCAGGATGCTGACGTGATCATGTTCGTGTACCGGGACGAGGTGTACCACCCGGAAACCGAGCATAAAGGCATCGCCGAAATCATCATCGGTAAACAGCGTAACGGGCCAATCGGCACCACGCGCCTGGCCTTTATCGGCAAATACACCCGCTTCGAAAACCTGGCGCCGGGTAGCTATAACTTCGACGACGAGTAAAAAGTCGTCCTGCCAATTCCGACTGCAAAGGTCGGAATTGGTCAAAATTTGTGCTATATTCCGCGCCCGCGATTTTTCATCTCAACACCGGTCACCGTCATGCAAACAGCCAAGCCGTTATTTGACTATCCCAAGTACTGGGCCGAATGTTTCGGTCCTGCGCCATTCCTGCCGATGAGCAGGGAGGAGATGGATCAGCTTGGCTGGGATTCATGCGACATCATCATCGTCACCGGTGACGCGTATGTAGACCATCCGTCGTTCGGCATGGCAATCATCGGCCGGTTGCTGGAGTCCCAGGGCTTCCGCGTCGGGATCATTGCCCAGCCCAACTGGCAGTCCAAAGACGACTTCATGAAGCTCGGCGAGCCGAACCTGTTCTTCGGCGTCGCGGCCGGCAACATGGACTCGATGATCAACCGCTACACCGCCGACAAGAAAATCCGTTCCGATGACGCCTACACCCCCGGTGGCATGGCTGGCAAACGTCCGGACCGCGCGAGCCTGGTCTACAGCCAGCGCTGCAAGGAAGCCTACAAGCACGTGCCAATCGTGCTCGGCGGCATCGAAGCGTCCCTGCGCCGCATTGCCCACTACGACTACTGGCAGGACCGGGTACGTAACTCGATCCTGATCGACGCCTGCGCCGATATCCTGCTGTACGGCAACGCCGAGCGGGCCATCGTCGAAGTCGCCCAGCGCCTGTCGTGGGGCCACAAGATCGAAGACATCACCGACGTGCGCGGCACCGCGTTCATTCGCCGTGACACGCCTGAAGGCTGGTACGAGGTGGATTCCACCCGTATTGATCGTCCGGGCAAGATCGACAAGATCATCAACCCGTACGTGAATACCCAGGACACCCAGGCCTGCGCCATCGAGCAGGAAAAGGGCCCGACGGACGACCCGGAAGAAGCCAAGGTCGTACAGATTCTGGCCAGCCCGCGCATGACCCGTGACAAGACAGTCATTCGTCTGCCGTCCGTGGAAAAAGTCCGCGGCGACTCGGTGCTGTATGCCCACGCCAACCGCGTGCTCCACCTGGAAACCAACCCGGGCAACGCGCGCGCCCTGGTGCAGAAGCATGGCGAAGTGGACGTGTGGTTCAACCCGCCACCGATTCCCATGACCACCGAAGAAATGGACTACGTGTTCGGCATGCCTTACGCCCGTGTTCCACACCCGGCGTACGGCAAGGAAAAGATCCCGGCCTACGACATGATCCGTTTCTCGGTAAACATCATGCGTGGCTGTTTCGGCGGCTGCACCTTCTGCTCGATCACCGAGCACGAAGGCCGGATCATCCAGAACCGTTCCGAAGAGTCGATCATTCGCGAAATCGAAGAGATCCGCGACAAAGTGCCAGGCTTCACCGGCGTTATCTCCGACCTCGGCGGCCCGACTGCGAACATGTACCGCATCGCCTGCAAGAGCCCGGAAATCGAATCCGCGTGCCGCAAGCCGTCCTGCGTGTTCCCGGGTATCTGCCCGAACCTGAACACTGACCACTCGTCGCTGATCCAGCTGTATCGCAGCGCCCGTGCGTTGCCGGGTGTGAAGAAGATCCTGATCGCTTCCGGCCTGCGCTACGACCTCGCCGTCGAGTCGCCGGAATACGTGAAAGAGCTGGTGACCCACCACGTTGGTGGCTACCTGAAGATCGCCCCGGAACACACCGAGGAAGGTCCGCTCAACCAGATGATGAAACCGGGCATCGGCAGCTATGACAAGTTCAAGCGCATGTTCGAGAAGTACACCAAGGAAGCGGGCAAGGAGCAGTACCTGATTCCTTACTTCATCGCTGCCCACCCGGGCACCACCGATGAAGACATGATGAACCTGGCCCTGTGGCTCAAGGGCAACGGCTTCCGCGCTGACCAGGTGCAGGCGTTCTACCCGTCGCCAATGGCCACGGCCACCGCGATGTACCACTCGGGCAAGAACCCGCTGCGCAAGGTCACCTACAAGAGCGACGCGGTGACCATCGTCAAGAGCGAAGAACAGCGCCGTCTGCACAAGGCCTTCCTGCGCTACCACGACCCGAAAGGCTGGCCGATGCTGCGTGAAGCCTTGACCCGTATGGGCCGTGCCGACCTGATCGGGTCGGGCAAGGAGCAACTGATCCCGTTGCATCAGCCGTCCACCGACAGCTACCAGAGCGCCCGTCGCAAGAACTCGACGCCAGCTGGCAGCCACAAGGTTGCGAAGGAAACCACCACCAGGATCCTCACCCAGCACACCGGCTTGCCGCCCCGTGGCAGTGACGGCAGCAACCCGTGGGACAAGCGTGAGCAAGCCAAGGCCGCGGCCATGGTGCGCAACAAGCAGGCCGCCAAGGAACGCACCGACGCAGCCAAGGGCAAAGGCAAGAAGCCAGCCCGCAAGCCGGTCGTGCCGCGTTGATCGCAGCCTGAAACGCAAAACGCCAGCCTCGTGCTGGCGTTTTGCTTTCTAGCGGGTGGGTAGCCTGTTTGTTAAGGTGGCGCCCATTCGAGCGCCATCGCAGGCAAGCCAGCTCCCACATTTGACCGGGTTCCAGCATGAGAATGCGGTCAAATGTGGGAGCGGGCTTGCTCGCGAAAGCGCCAGTTCAGACACCACCCATTTCAAGGAAGAACACCCCCATGAGCAGCCCCCTGCTTGGCATCGGCATGGACTCCAACCGCTCCCAGTTCATGGCGCGCCAGCGTATCGAAAGCCAGATCAACCTGCCACGCCTGTTTGCCGCCATCGACGCCGACCCCGGCATTGTGGGGGCGGGTGTGGTGTATATCGATGCTGACTTCAATGTCGTCACCCTGCGCGAATTCCAACCCCTCTGCAGCATTGCGCCCAAGCGTGTGATCTTGCGTGAAGCGCAGAGGTACATTGCGCCGGCGCAGTTCGCCCAGCAGGTTCAGGACAACCCCCGTGAATCGCGGCTGGTTGGGGAAGCGATCAACACCACGTTGTCGTGTGCCGGTGCTGTTATCGGCTGGGTAGTGGTGCTCAGCGGATCCGTTGCAATACCGTTTTCGGCGGGCGCCAGTACTGTGATTGCAGCCCTCGGCTACACCGCTGCGGCAGCCAGTACTGTTCAGTGTTTTGCTGGTGGCTACCGCACCGTCAACGAAATAAGAAACCCATCGCGCAACGACGAGCTCGACGGCGAGGAATGGTATCAATACACGATGATTGCGTTGGACGCCGCATCGTTGGTAGGTGTCGGCGCATCGTCACTGACCACCCTCAAGCTGGTTCGGCTGAATAAGGCGACAACCGGCAAAAGTGTTCGGGAGGTGCTGAAGGGCTTGAATCGGCAGGAGCGCGCCAAACTGACCAAGGAGTTGCTAAGTATTAACGACCCTCGCCTGACTTCGAAGATGCGCAAGTTGCGGCAGTTATCGGGTGAGTTGCCCAAGCGATTCACGCCCACACAGGTCAAGCATGCAACGGTTACGCAAATACAGGACGCTCTGGGCGCTTCCATTGGTTTCACTGGAAGCGCGCTCTCCGGGAATGTTCGGACCATTGCCGTAGGTCTATATGAGGAGATCGAGTAATGAACCAAGCGCCGAGCATTCGCGGCTTTCTATCACAGTACTTTCCCGTTTTCATGGGAGCGATATTTGCATCGGTATTTTCCCTGGTCTTTGCGGTGCCGTTGTTTTTTGACAGCTATTTCCGGGACCTTTCTCTGGCTGATAACGCCAAGTACTCCTTTATCGGCGGAATCGCTCTGACGATGATCATCGTGCACTGCAACTTCATGATCGCCCGTGGGCGCCCGCAGTGGGTGTGGCCGCTGGTGGTGTTGCTGGGGCTTTGTTTTGTGTGTGTGCTGCCCACGATCGAGTATCGGCCACACATGTTTATTTATGGAATGAGCGTGCTTTTACCCTTGCTCGCGCTGCTATTGCTCAACAGCAAGCGCCACCGCGAAATGCGTCAGAAGCTGCTCGAAGTGCGCCACCTGCGCGAAGCCATAATCGCCAGGCACAAGGCCCGTTGAGTGGGTAGTGCCGTCACCACCATGCTCGTATCAAGCGGCCAAATTAAAAATGCTTGGGGCGCAACGGCGGGCCTTATAGGGAGTGCTTATACGGGCAACGTAAAAACCATCGCATTGGGGTTGTATGAGGAGGTCGGAGAATGAGCGAGCTGATGACGCTTCGTGATTTTTTCAGGCATTACTTCCTTACTTTTATCGGTGGTGTATTTGCGGCCTATTTTTCTTTGGGCTTCGCTACAGCGCTTTCCTTTGCGACCTATTTTCGTGATTCACCTCTCGCTGGCGGTTTGGGCTTTTCGATCATGCTCGTCGGAGCATTGCTGATCCTGTTAACGGTCCATAGCAATTTCATGATTTTGCGCGGGCGCCCGTCGTGGGTGTGGGTAATGGTGAGTATTTACTTCGCCTGCTTTCTGTTTGTGCTTCCCATGATTCAGTACACGCCGCACGCCGTTCTTTATGGCCTGGCGTTGGTTTTTCCGCTGTTTGGCCTCTTGATACTCAACAGCTCTGTTCAGCGAGATATGCGCATTAAACTCGTGGGAATTCGCCACATTCGGCAGGCATCAGAAGCCCGGCATAAAAACCGATAGGTATCACAGCACGGATCGACATCTGGGTACTTTCACCACCCACCCTCACACTCCCGCCACAAAAATGTGCAACCCTCGCACCACGACGGCAGCCATCGCGCCGTTTTGGTGCTGTACTGCACCGGGTCCCACGATAAAGCGCAATGACTGCTGCTCTGGCATAAGTCTTGCGCGCTTTGTTTTCATGCCCTGGCTCGCAGGAGGCCGCCGTGTCGATTCATGTCGCGTTGCACCACGTTACGCATTACCGCTACGACCGCGCGGTCGAACTCGGCCCACAGATTGTCCGTCTGCGTCCGGCGGCTCATAGCCGCACGCGGATTCTTTCCTACGCGCTGAAAGTGTTGCCGGAACAGCACTTCATCAATTGGCAGCAAGACCCCCAGGGCAATTACCTGGCACGTCTGGTGTTCCCGGAAAAAACTGACGAGTTGCGCATTGAGGTCGACCTGGTCGCCGAGATGGCGGTGTTTAACCCTTTCGACTTTTTCCTGGAACCCTACGCCGAAAAAATTCCGTTCAGCTACGCCGCCGATGAGCAGCGCGAGCTGGCGCCATACCTGGAAACATTGCCGCTGACCCCGCGATTCGCCGCCTACCTGGCGGGTATCGACCGCACACCGTTGCCGGCCGTGGATTTCCTGGTAGGCCTCAACCAGCGTCTGGCCGCCGACATCGGCTACCTGATCCGCATGGAGCCGGGCGTACAGACCCCGGAATTCACCCTCGAAAACGCCTCCGGTTCCTGCCGGGATTCAGCGTGGTTGCTGGTGCAACTGCTGCGCAATCTCGGATTGGCGGCGCGGTTTGTGTCCGGTTATCTGATCCAGCTGACCGCCGACGTCAAAGCCCTGGACGGCCCGTCCGGCACCGAAGTGGATTTCACCGACCTGCATGCCTGGTGCGAAGTGTATTTGCCCGGCGCCGGTTGGATCGGTCTAGATGCCACCTCCGGCTTGTTCGCCGGTGAAGGGCATATCCCGTTGGCTTGTAGTCCTGATCCTTCCTCAGCAGCGCCCATCAGTGGCCTGGTGGAACCCTGCGAGTGCGAATTTACCCACGAGATGTCCGTAGAGCGGATTTGGGAAGCCCCACGGGTTACCAAGCCCTACACCGAAGAGCAGTGGCTGGCGATCCAGGCCTTGGGCCGGCAGATCGACGGTGACCTGCTCAAGGACGACGTGCGCCTGACCATGGGTGGCGAGCCGACCTTCGTCTCCATCGACGACCCCGACGGTGCGGAATGGAACACCGCCGCTCTCGGTCCGGACAAACGCCGCCTGTCTGCCGAGCTGTTCCAGCGCATGCGCAAGCACTACGCGCCCAAGGGCCTGGTGCACTTTGGCCAGGGCAAGTGGTACCCCGGCGAGCAACTGCCGCGCTGGTCCCTCAACTGCTACTGGCGCCGCGACGGCGTGCCGATCTGGCACAACAGCGCGCTGATCGCCGATGAGCAGGAAAGCTATGGCGCCGACGGCGTGATGGCCGGGCGTTTTCTGGCCAGCGTCGCCGAGCGCCTGAAACTGCCTACGCATTTTGTATTCCCGGCCTACGAAGACAATTTCTATTACCTGTGGCGCGAAGGCGCCTTGCCGCAGAACGTCAGCGCCGAAGATCCGCGCCTGGAGGACAAGCTTGAGCGCGAACGCCTGCGCAAAGTGTTCAGCCAGGGCCTGGATAAAGTCATCGGCCAAGTGCTGCCGCTGGCGCGCACGGCGGCGAATGACCGCTGGCAGAGCGGCCGCTGGTACCTGCGGGACAACCATTGCCGCCTGGTGCCGGGTGATTCACCACTGGGTTATCGCCTGCCACTGGCCTCGCAGCCGTGGGTGACGGCGGCGGACTATCCGTTCGTGCACCCCACCGATCCCAACCAGGATCTGGCAGACCTGCCGACCCCCTCACAGTTGCAAAGCCACGGCGAGGCGGCCGAGAGCAAAGAGCGCACTCCGAAGATCGACGAATCCGCCGACTGGCTGACCCGCACCGCCCTGTGTGCCGAAGCGCGGGAAGGCCGGCTGTACCTGTTCATGCCGCCGCTGGAGCGGGTCGAGGATTATCTGGAGTTGGTGGCGGCCATCGAAGCCACTGCCGAAGAACTGCATTGCCCGGTGCTGCTGGAAGGTTATGAGCCGCCGAGTGATCCGCGCCTGAGCAACTTCCGGGTGACACCGGACCCGGGTGTGATCGAGGTCAACGTGCAGCCGTCCGCCACCTGGGACGAGTTGGTGGAGCGCACCGAGTTTCTCTACGAGGAAGCCCGGCAAACCCGCCTCACCACTGAAAAATTCATGATCGACGGCCGCCACACCGGCACCGGTGGCGGTAACCATTTCGTCCTCGGTGGCGCCACGCCGAAGGATTCGCCGTTCCTGCGGCGTCCCGATCTGCTGCGCAGCTTGATCAGCTATTGGCATAACCACCCGTCGTTGTCCTACCTGTTTTCCGGCCTGTTCATCGGCCCGACTTCCCAGGCGCCACGGGTCGACGAAGCGCGTAACGATGCGCTGTACGAGCTGGAAATTGCCTTCGCGCAGATGCCCGAAGTGGGCGAAGAATGCCCGCCCTGGTTGGTGGACCGCCTGCTGCGCAACCTGCTGATCGACGTCACCGGCAACACCCACCGCGCCGAGTTCTGCATCGACAAGCTCTACTCGCCGGACGGTGCCACCGGCCGCCTGGGCCTGCTGGAATTGCGCGCCTTTGAAATGCCGCCCCATGCACGCATGAGCCTGACCCAACAACTGCTGCTGCGGGCGCTGGTCGCGCGCTTCTGGCGTGAGCCCTATGCGCCGCCGAAGCTGGCGCGCTGGGGCACGGAACTGCACGACCGCTTCCTGCTGCCGCACTTCATCGAGCAGGATTTTGCCGACGTGATTGTCGAGCTGAACGCTGCCGGTTATCCGCTGCGGGCCGAATGGTTTGCTGCGCACTTGGAATTCCGTTTTCCCAAGGTCGGCGACTATGCGGTCAGCGGCATCGAACTGGAACTGCGCCAGGCCCTTGAACCCTGGCATGTGCTGGGCGAGGAGGGCGCGGTGGGCGGCACGGTGCGTTACGTGGACTCGTCCCTGGAGCGCTTGCAGGTCAAGTTGAGCGGCCTGCCACCCCAGCGTTACCTGCTGACCTGCAACGGCATTCCGGTGCCGTTGCAACCCACCGGGCGTGTCGGCGAGTTTGTGGCTGGCGTGCGCTATCGCGCCTGGCAGCCGGCCAACTGTTTGCAGCCGACCATCCCGGTGCATGCGCCGCTGGTGTTTGATCTTTTGGACACGTGGATGCAGCGCTCGCTGGGTGGTTGCCAGTACCATGTCGCCCATCCGGGCGGGCGCAATTACGACAGCCTGCCGGTGAATGCCAATGAAGCTGAAAGCCGGCGAATGGCGCGGTTTTTCCGTCTGGGACACAGCCCTGGAAAATTGCCGGTGCCGAGTGTGGTGATCAACGATGAGTTGCCGATGACCCTGGATTTACGACGTTTCCCCAATAAGAATGACTAAACGCAATTCAAAATGTGGGAGCGGGCTTGCTCGCGAATACGGTGTGTCAGAAACACATTAAGTGACTGACACTCCGCTTTCGCGAGCAAGCCCGCTCCCACACAAGCCCGCTCCCACAGTTGGATCGCGTGGTTTGTGAGTTAACCTGACTTCCCTTGCCCCTGCCGAGCGTTCCATGCCCGACTTGCTCGACCGTTACCCGCTGACCGCGGGCACTTATCACGAACTGCTGGACGACAGCGGCGCGGTTCGTGCCCATTGGCAGCGCCTGCTCGATCACCTGCAACGCAGCACCCCGGTGCAACTCGCCCAGCGCCAGGCCTTGCTGACCCGGCAGATCCAGGAAAACGGCGTGACCTACAACGTCTACGCCGACCCCAAGGGCGCCGATCGCCCCTGGGAACTCGACCTGTTGCCCCACGTGCTGGCGGCCGATGAATGGAAGCAACTGTCCGCCGGTATCGCCCAACGTGCGCGCCTGCTGAATGCGGTACTGGCCGACCTCTACGGCCCGCAACGCTTGATCGCCGAAGGTTTGCTGCCGGCAGAACTGGTGTTTGGCCACAACAATTTCCTGTGGCCGTGCCAAGGCATCCAGCCGCCCGACGGCGCCTTTCTGCACCTGTACGCCGTGGACCTGGCGCGCACGCCGGATGGCCGCTGGTGGGTCACCGCCGACCGTACCCAGGCCCCGTCCGGCGCCGGTTATGCCCTGGAAAACCGCACCATCGTGTCTCGCGCCTTCCCGGACCTGTACCGTGACTTGCAGGTGCAGCACCTCACCGGGTTCTTCCGCACCTTGCAGGAAACCCTGGCCCGCCAGGCGCCGAGCGACGACCAGCCACCGCTGATCGTGCTGCTGACCCCGGGCCGTTTCAACGAAAGCTATTTCGAGCATTTGTACCTCGCCCGCCAGCTTGGCTACCCGCTGGTGGAAGGCGGCGACCTGACCGTGCGCGACGCCACGGTGTACCTCAAGACCCTCAGCGGCCTGCGCCGGGTGCACGCGATCATGCGCCGCCTGGACGACGACTTCTGCGACCCGCTGGAGCTGCGCACCGACTCGGCCCTCGGCGTGCCCGGCCTGTTGGACGCTGTGCGCCAAGGCAATGTGCTGGTGGCCAACGCCCTGGGCAGCGGCGTGCTGGAATCCCCTGGCCTGCTGGGCTTCCTGCCGAAGATCAATCAATTCCTGTTTGGCGAAGAACTGATCCTGCCGTCCATCGCCACCTGGTGGTGCGGTGAGGCGCCGGTGCTGGCCGAAGCCCTGGAAAAACTGCCGGAACTGCTGATCAAACCGGCGTTTCCGTCGCAAAGTTTCACCCCGGTGTTTGGTCGCGACTTGAACGACGAACAACGCGAGGCCCTGGCCGAACGCATGCGCGCGCGGCCTTACGCCTATGTCGCCCAGGAACTCGCGCAGCTGTCACAGGCGCCGGTCTGGCACACCGTCGACGATCACCTGCAACACCGCGCCATCGGCATGCGTGTCTACGCCGTGGCCAGCGCCGACGGTTACCGGGTACTGCCCGGTGGCCTGACTCGTGTGGCCGCCGAAGCCGATGCCGAAGTGGTGTCGATGCAGCGCGGCGGTGCGAGCAAGGACACCTGGGTGCTTGGCGAACGCGCCCTCGGCACCGAGCAATGGCGCGCCCAGCGGGCCATCGGCGCACATGACCTGGTGCGGCGCGATCCGTACCTGCCGTCGCGGGTGGTGGAAAACCTGTTCTGGTTTGGCCGCTATTGCGAGCGCTGTGATGACAGTGCGCGCTGGCTGCGCATCGTCCTCGCCCGCTATGTCGACGGAGACGACCCGCTGGCGCTGCAGGCGGCGGTTGAGCTGGGTGAGAACCTGCGACTGTTGCCGGAGGAGGGCGAATTGCCTGAGCGGCTTCAGGCGGCGTTGCTCGGTGACGATTGGCCGTCGAGCCTGCGGGCCAACTTGCAGCGCTTGCAGTGGGCGGCGTCCCAGGTGCGCGGCAAGCTGTCCCGGGAAAACTGGCAGGCGCTGGTGGAGTTACAGCGCGAAGCCCTGGAGCTGGAGAGCGAAGAGCCGGACTTCGGCGAACTGCTGGATTTCCTCAACCGCTTGGTGATGTCCTTGGCGGCGCTGTCGGGCTTTGCCCTCGACGACATGACCCGCGACGAAGGCTGGCGTTTCTTGATGATGGGCCGGCGCATCGAGCGCCTGCAATTTCTCAGCAGCAGCCTCGCCGCCTTCCTGGGCGGTGTGGCGGTGTTCGATCAGGCCGGGCTGGAATGGTTGCTGGAACTGGGCAACAGCAGCATCACCTATCGTTCGCGCTACCTCGCGGTGCCGCAATTGATTCCGGTGCTGGACCTGTTGCTTTTGGACGAGCAGAACCCCCACGCGGTGCTGTTCCAGCTGAAACTGGTGAGCCGCACCTTGCGCCGCCTGAATGACGATTTCGGCGTGCCCCGGGAAACCGGGTTGGCGCCGTTGGTGGAGCGCCTGGCGCGCTTTGACCTGGGCTGCCTGGAGAACCCGCTGTTCGGCGAGTCCAGCGTGCGCGCTGCGCTGGATGGCCTGGCCGACCTGCTGCAAGCGGTGGCCGATGAAAGCGGGCAAGTCTCCGACCGCCTGGCCTTGCGCCATTTTGCCCATGTGGACGATGTCAGCCAGCAAACGGTGTCTGTGTGATGAGTGCCCGCTACCAGATTTTCCACGATACCCATTACCACTACGACAGCCCGGTGTCCCTGGCCCAGCAGCTGGCGCACCTGTGGCCGCGGCCTTGCGCCTGGCAGCGCTGCAGCTCGCAGCAACTGGAGATCAGCCCCGAGCCGACCTCGCGCCGGGATGAGCTGGACGTGTTTGGCAATCCGATCACCCGGCTGGCGTTCGAGCGGCCCCACGATGAGCTATTGGTCAACGCCGGGCTGACGGTGGAAGTGCTGGCGCGTCCGGTGCTGGATTTCAGCCTGTCGCCGGCCTGGGACCAGACCCGCAACGGCCTGACCTACAGCAGCCAGCCGATGTCGGCCGAGGTGATCGAGGCCTGCCGCTATCGGTTCGAATCACCCTACGTGCATTTGAAGAAAAGCTTCGTCGAGTTCTCCCAAGACTGTTTCCCGGCGGGTCGTCCGTTGCTGCTGGGTGTGCAGGCGTTGATGGAAAAGATCTTCAGCGAGTTCACCTTCGACGCCGAAGCCACCCAGGTCGCCACGCCGCTGGTGGAAGTGCTGGAGCGCCGGCGCGGCGTGTGCCAGGACTTCGCCCACCTGATGCTCGCGTGCCTGCGTTCCCGAGGCCTGGCGGCGCGGTATATCAGTGGTTACCTGCTGACCCAGCCACCGCCCGGCCAGCCACGGTTGATCGGCGCGGATGCGTCCCACGCGTGGGTGTCAGTGTTTTGCCCGGTGTCGGGTTGGGTGGATTTTGATCCGACCAACAATGTGCAGCCGGCACTGGAACACATCACCCTGGCCTGGGGCCGGGATTTCTCCGATGTTTCGCCGTTGCGGGGGGTGATTCTGGGGGGAGGGAGCCATGACCCGGAAGTGCGGGTGACGGTGATGCCGCTGGAGTAATGCGCAAGATCGTTCCCACGCTCCGCGTGGGAATGCCTGCCGTGACGCTCTGCGTCACCCTGCACATATCTCAAATCGGGACGCGGAGCGCCCCAGGATGCATTCCCACGCGGAGCGTGGGAACGATCACCTATTCAGCGTCTTTCGGTGCTTCGGTTTCGTCTGTAGCCACTGTACCTTCAGCATCCGGGTTCAGTGCACCGGCTTCTTCGTCGGCTGCAGTTTTCTTGCGCTGCAGCTTTTCCTCTTTCTTCTGCTCTTTGGCCAAGTCTCTCTGACGTTTGGCGAAGGAGTAATTAGGTTTTGCCATGGGCGATCCTCTGGGGTCGAAGGTGAGGTTGAGCGGCGCGTATTCTGCCTTTAATCGCGTCCCAAGGGTTAATCGGGTTTTTGGTCCACCCATTTGGGCAAGACCAGCGGTTGCCAGGCATCCAGTACGTCAAGCAGCTCAGCCGGCGATTCGCTCATTTGCAGCATGGCACGATGCGGTGCACGGACGAAACCTTCGCCGACGATATGATCAAGAAAATCGGTCAACTTGCGGTAAAAACCATTCACTTCGAGCAAACCCAGCGGTTTTCCGTGGTAACCGAGCTGGCCCCAGGTCCAGACTTCGAACAGTTCTTCCAGGGTGCCCAGGCCGCCTGGCAGCGCAATAAAGGCGTCGCTCAGTTCGGCCATGCGGGCCTTGCGGGCGTGCATGCCGTCGACCACTTCCAGGCGGGTCAGGCCTTTGTGGCCGATTTCCAGGACCTTCAGGCTTTCGGGAATAATCCCGATCACTTCACCGCCGGCTTCCAGGGCGGCATCGGCGACGATGCCCATCAGGCCCACGGCGCCACCGCCGTACACCAGGGTCAGCTTGCGTTCGGCCAGCGCGCGCCCGAGGGCCACGGCTGCTTCACGGTAGGCCGGGTTGGTGCCGCTGCTGGCACCGCAAAACACACAGACAGACTTCAAGGACATACCTGACTCCACTCAGTTGTGGCTAAAGAGTAAAGGCTGGCCTGCGTCTCTCAAAGGATTAAACCTCGCGTTGAGGCGTTTCACAGGTGCCGCTGGCGCCACAGGCATAGGCGGCAAGCAGGCTGCGGAACAGGCTATTGAGGTGCATGGCTCGGACTCCGGAAGGGTGATGAGCCGATCATAGGCCGGCATCAGTACTTTGGCCGGTAGATTGTGTCGATGAGTCTGATAGCCTAAAGTTGTATACAATCTGTTGACTCAGATCATAAGAATTCCCGCCTGCCTCAGGCACCCTTGTCGCAATACGCGTTTTTTAAACCCTGCCCTGGAGATTCACATGTTTGCCAAACTCGTTGCTGTTTCCCTGCTGACTCTGGCTAGCGGCCAGTTGCTTGCTGCAGAGTGCAAGGTCACTGTCGACTCCACTGACCAGATGTCCTTCAACACCAAGGCCATCGAAATCGACAAGAGCTGCAAGACGTTCACCGTTGAGTTGACCCACTCCGGCAGCTTGCCGAAAAACGTCATGGGCCATAACTGGGTGCTGAGTTCCGCCGCCGACATGCCTGGCATCGCCAGCGACGGCATGGCCGCCGGCATCGACAAGAACTACCTGAAAGACGGCGACACCCGCATCATCGCCCACACCAAGATCATCGGTGCTGGCGAGAAAGACTCCGTGACCTTCGATGTGTCGAAGCTGGCGGCAGGTACTGATTACGCATTCTTCTGCTCGTTCCCAGGCCACATCTCGATGATGAAAGGCACTGTGACCCTGAAGTAATCACCCTTGTAGGAGCGAGCTTGCTCGCGAAAACCTCAAAGGCACCGCGCTCATCCAGGATGGGCGCGTTTTCGTTGACGATCTTCGCGAGCAAGCTCGCTCCTACAGTGCTCAGGGTGCAAACGGCATTACCCGCTTGTGCTCGGTCTTGCGATAGGTGTCGCAGATGATCTTGAAGGCTTCCTCGCGCACCGGCTCGCCGTGCAGGAACGCATCGATCTCGGCATAGGTCACGCCATGGGACGCTTCATCCGGCTTGCCCGGCGAGAGGTCTTCCAGGTCGGCCGTCGGGATTTTCTCCACCAACGATTCCGGTGCACCAAAGTGCCGGGCAATCGCGCGCACCTGGTTCTTCACCAGCCCGCTCAGCGGCGCCAGGTCGCAGGCGCCATCACCGAACTTGGTGAAAAAGCCCATCACCGCTTCCGCCGCATGGTCGGTACCGATCACCAAACCACTGGCCGCGCCGGCGATGGTGTACTGCGCCACCATGCGCATGCGCGCCTTGGTGTTGCCCAGCACGAAGTCCCGGGAGACCGCGGCCTTGCCTTCAAACGCAGCCACTTCATTGGCCAGGGATTTCACCGCCGGGCCGATGTTCACCGTGTGGCGCTCGTCGGGTTCGATAAAGTCCACGGACGCTTGGGCATCGTGTTCGTCGAACTGGGTTTCGTAGGGCAGGCGCACCGCGATAAAGCGGTAAGCGTCGTCGCCCTTGGCGGCCCGCAACTCTTCCATCGCACGCTGGGCCAGCAGGCCGGCGGTCAGCGAGTCGACGCCGCCGCTGATGCCCAGCACCAACGTCTTGAGGCCTGAATTGAGCAGGCAGTCCTGGATAAAGGTAACGCGCCGGGCGACCTCCGCCTCAAGGGCGGCCTGGTCCTTGAACGGTGGTTGGACCTTGAGCTGTTCAGCAATCTCGCGCTGTACGGCTTGCATGATTCACTCCTTGCTGGGTAGGGCAGGTACTTTGAAAACGTGGCGCAAATAAGCGACGAAGTTCGGATCGGTGCAGTGGGTCTTGCCCGCTTCATCAGAGATCTTTGCGACGGGCTGGCCATTACAGGCGGTCATTTTAAGCACGATGCTCATCGGTTCCACACCTGGAATGTCACAGGTCAGGTTGGTGCCGATGCCGAAGCTCACATTGATCCGACCACGCAGCGCGCGGAAAATCTCCAGCGCCTTGGGCAGCGACAGGCTGTCGGAGAACACCAGGGTCTTGCTCATCGGCTCGATCCCCAGCTTGTGATAGTGGGCGATTGCCTTTTCGGCCCATTGCACCGGGTCACCGGAGTCGTGGCGCAGGCCGTCGAAGAGTTTGGCGAAGTACAGGTCGAAATCGCCGAGGAACGCATCGGTGGTGATGCAATCGGTCAGGGCGATGCCCAGCAGGCCACGGTATTCCCGCACCCAGCAATCGAGGGCGGCGATCTGGCTGTCGATCAGGCGCGGGCCGAGTTGTTGGTGGGCCATGATCCATTCGTGGGCCATGGTGCCCAGCGGCTTCATATCAAACTCACGGGCCAGGTGCACGTTGCTGGTGCCGACAAAACGCCCGGGGAAGTCGTGCTTGAGCACGCTCACCACTTCTTCCTGCACGCGGTAGGAGAAGCGTCGGCGCGTGCCGAAATCCGCCACCTGCAATTCGGAGAGCTCTTCGACGCTGGCATTCGCCGTCAGCCAGTCGAACTTGCGATACAGCTGCTCGCGGGCCTGTTCGAGGATCACGGTCTGGTAGCGATAGCGGTTACGCACTTCGCTGACGATGGCCAGCATCGGCACTTCAAACAGGATCACATGCAGCCACGGCCCGCGCAGGCGGATAAACAGCTCGCCGTTTTCGATGCCGGTCTGGACGTAGCGCAGGTTGAAGCGAAACAGCCCGAGGAAGCGCAGGAAATCCGGCTTCATGAAGCTGATGCGTTCCAGGAAGCCCAGTTGGTCGGGGCTCAGGCTCAGCTCGGCGAGGCGCTCGATCTGGTAGCGGATCTCCGCCAGGTACGGGCGCAGGTCTTCACTGTTACGGCAACGAAACTCCCATTCAACTTCCACGTTCGGGTAGTTGTGCAGCACCGCCTGCATCATGGTCAGCTTGTAGAAGTCGGTGTCGAGCAGGTTCTGCACGATGCGATCGGCAAACACACTCTCGCTCATAACGGGAATCTCCAGACGGGTCGGCGATGGGCGCCGACCTTTACGCACAATTAAGGAATGGCGCTAGTGGCGCATAGACCTGTGTTGTTTTGCCAGTGTTTTTTCAGCTGAGCACTGTTGTTTGGCCCCTG
>NZ_JAXCIS010000004.1:0-6947 GCF_034044025.1 Pseudomonas sp. SED1 | reverse complement strand
ATATCTCGTTAACTGATACACCGTCTTCGCGAGCAAGCCCGCTCCCACATGGGTTCTGTGGTGTTAGTGAGGTCAGGTTGCGATCACCGCTTCCCGGGTTTTCTCCCGCCCCAACACCAAACTGCACAGCGCCGGCAAGAACAGCAACGTCAACACCGTCCCCACCAGCACCCCGCCAATCAGCACATACGCCAGCGACGACCAGAACACCGACAACGTCAGCGGAATAAACGCCAACGCCGCCGCCAGCGCGGTCAGGATCACCGGCCGTGCCCGGCGCACCGTGGCTTCGATGATCGCTTCGCGAATCACCATGCCCTGGTCCTGGTTCTGCCGAATCTGGTCGGTGAAGATCAGCGTATTGCGCATCAAGATCCCGCCAATCCCGATCAGCCCCAATATCGCGTTGAACCCGAACGGCTGGTTGAACAGCAGCAACGTCGGCACCGCCCCGATCAGCCCCAGTGGCGCGGTGGCGAACACCATGACCATCACCCCGAACGAACGCACCTGGAACATGATCACGGTCAACGTCAGCAGGATCATGATCGGGAACAGCGCCGCCAGGGCGACGTTGGCCTTAGCGCTTTCTTCCACCGGGCCGCCGATGACGATTTGATAACCGGCCGGCAGCTTGGCGATCAAGGGCTGCAGATCCTTGTACACCGCCATTTCCACATCCGGCGGCTGGGTGCCGTCGACGATGTCGGCGCGCACTTCCACGGTCAGCGCACGGTTGCG
Source organism: Pseudomonas sp. SED1 (assembly GCF_034044025.1). Taxonomy (NCBI): domain Bacteria; kingdom Pseudomonadati; phylum Pseudomonadota; class Gammaproteobacteria; order Pseudomonadales; family Pseudomonadaceae; genus Pseudomonas; species Pseudomonas sp. SED1. The sequence continues at coordinate 6,206 of NZ_JAXCIS010000004.1, read as the reverse complement.
GCGCTTGAGGATCGGTTCTTCCATCACCGCCTGGAAATGCCCGACCTGGGCCAATGGCACCGACACGCCGGCGCTGTTGGTCAGGGTCATGTTGTCCAGGTTGCCGAGGTCTTCGCGCTGGCTACCCTGGGAGCGGGCGACCACTGAAACGGTGCGATTGCCTTCGCGTACTTCGGTGATCGGGTTGCCGCTGAGCAACGCATTGAGTTGGGATTTCACCCCGTCGGGGGTAAAGCCCAGCAGGCGCAGGCGGTCCTGATCCAGCACCAGGCGATAGCTGCTGGCGCGCTCGCCCCAGTCGAGGAAGCTGTCGCGGGTGAGGGTGTTGGCGGCGACCACTTGGCGCACGTCTTCAGACAGGCTGCGCAGCACATTCAGGTCGGGACCGGACACGCGAAACACCACCGGGAACGGCACCGGCGGGCCGAACACCAACTGGGTGACCCGCACCCGCGCCGATGGAAATTCGCCTGCCGCGATGCGTTCATCCATGCGTTTTTTCAGGGCGTCCCGGGCGTGGGCGTCGGCGGTCTGCACGATCAGCTTGGCGAAGGCCGGGTCTGGCAACTCGGGGTTCAGCGACAGGAAAAACCGCGGCGCACCACCGCCGACGTAGGTGTCGACCATCACGGTTTGCGGCTCCTCCATCAGCGCTTTTTCCACCTGCGCCGCTACCGCTTCGGTGCTTTTGAAGGCGCTGCCCGGCGGCATGTACACCTCAAGAATCAGCTCGGAGCGGTCGGAGTTTGGAAAGAACTGCTTCTTCACCACGCCCATGCCCAGGCCACACAACACGAATGCCGCCACCACCAGCCCGGTCACCAGCCAGCGTCTGCGCACGCAAGCGTCCACCAGGCGGCGCAGTTTCTGGTAATAACGCCCGGCATAAATCGTATCGTGGCCGCCGGCAACCGGCTGGATGTGCGGCAGCAGCTTGACCCCCAGGTACGGCGTGAACACCACCGCCACCAGCCACGAAGCGATCAGCGCAAAGCCGACGATCCAGAAGATATTCCCGGCATATTCCCCGGCGCCCGAGCGGGCGAAACCCACCGGCAGGAAGCCGATAATCGTCACCAGCGTGCCCGTGAGCATCGGCGCGGCGGTGGAGCTCCAGGCAAACGTGGCCGCATGAATCCGGTCAAAACCTTCTTCGAGTTTGACCACCATCATCTCAATCGCAATGATCGCGTCGTCCACCAGCAGGCCGAGGGAAATGATCAGCGCGCCCAGGGTCACCCGGTCGAATTCACGGCCGGTCATCAGCATGATTACAAATACGATCGACAGGGTCAGCGGCACGGCGGCCGCCACCACCAGCCCGACCCGGAACCCCAGGGCCAGCAGGCTGATGATCATCACCACTGCCAGGGCAACGAAGAACTTCAGCATGAACTCGTTGACCGCCAGGCTGATGTTTTTCGCCTGGTCGGAGACCTTGGCAAAGTTGACCCCCAGGGGCAGGTCGGCCTGGATTTTCGCTTCCTGGGCCTTGAGGGCCTTGTCCAGTTCCAGGCCGTTCCAGTGCTTCTCCATGATCACACCGAGCATCAGCGACGGGTCGCCCTGATGGCGGATGCGGTAGCTGGGCGGGTCTTCATAGCCCCGGCTGACGGTGGCCACATCGGCGATGCGCAGCAGCTTGCCGTTGGCTTCCAGCGGGACGTTTTCGATCAGCGCCAGGCTGTCGAAAGCGCCATCGATGCGGATATAGGCACGTGCCCCGGCCGTCTCGACAAAGCCTGAAGGCGCTACGGCGTTCTGGGCGGCGAGGGCGGCGAAGATCTGTTCGGGCTTGATGCCCAACGTGGCCAGGCGCTCATAGGAAAACTCGACGAAGATCCGCTGCGCCTGCTCGCCAAGAATATTGACCTTCTTCACCCCCGGCAGATTGAGCAGGCCTTGGCGCATGTCCTCGGCCATCTGTACCAATTGCCGGTGTGGCAGGTGTTCGGCCTCCAGCGCGTAGAGGGAAAAGTACACGTCGGAGTATTCATCGTTGAAGAACGGTCCGATCACGCCCTTGGGCAACTTCGCGGCTTCGTCGCTGAGCTTTTTGCGGGTCTGGTAGAACAGGTCCTGGATCTCGCTGGGGCGCGTGGACTCCAGGTACGTCATGCGCATCGAGACAAAACCCGGCTGGGCGATGGTTTCGACGCGGTCGTAGTAGTCCAGCTCCTGCAGGCGTTTTTCCAGGCGGTCGGCCACTTGTTCCTGCATTTCCTGGGCGGTAGCGCCGGGCCAGGCGGCGGTGATGGTCATGACCTTGACGGTGAACGAAGGGTCTTCGGCGCGCCCCAGTTTGCCAAAGGCAAAGACCCCGGCGGCGAGGATCGCGATGATCAGGAACAGCGTGACCGCGCGATGTTTGACCGCCAGTTCGGAGAGGTTGATCCCGCGCATTATCAGTGTTCCTGCTGACGGTTGAGGGCCAATACCTGGGCCGGCAACAGGCGTACCGCGTCACCGCTGTGCAGCAGGTGCGCTCCAAGGGCGACGACTACTTGGCCAGGGCTCACGCCGCTGTCCAGCAACGCGTCTTCCTGGCCGAGGCTGGCGACTTTGACCGGGGTGAAGCTGACCTTGTCGTCGGCGCCGATCACCCACACACCGGTACCTTTGCCGGCATCCTGCAGTGCGCCAATGGGCACGCGGGTCTGTTGGGCCTGGCCGTCGCCTTGCAGGCGCACGGTGATGGTCGAGCCGAGGGCGAAGCGGTCGACGGGGCCATGCAATACATAGCGCGCACGGTAGGTGCGGGTGGTCGGGTCGGCGCTGGCGGACAGCTCGCGCAAGGTGGCCGTCACCGCCTGTTCGGGGGCGCCGAAGGGGAAGGCCAGGGCTTTTTGCGAAGCCTGGTCGCGCTGGTTTTCCGGCAGGTTGACGATGGCTTCCCGGGCGCCGTCGTGGGCCAGGCGCGCAACCACTTGCCCCTCGGCCACCACTTGGCCGCGATCTACACGCACGTCGGTGATGATGCCGTCGCTATCGGCCTTCAGCACCGAGTAGGTGCGGCGGTTTTCGATCTGGCTGGCGTCGGATTGCGCGGAGGCCAGTTCGGCTTCGGCCACCCGCAGGTTGGTGGCGGACTGGTCGAAAATCTGCCGCGACACGGCGCCGGTATTCGCCAGGCGCTGGTAGCGGGATTCGTCATCCCGCCGTTGACGCAGTTGCGCCTGGGCCGCATTGACGCGGTTTTTTGCCGAGCGCAGGGCCAGTTCGAAGTCGCCGATATCCAGCACCAGCAAGGTGTCGCCACGGCTGACGTGCTGGCCGGGATCCACCTTGCGCTCGATCACCTTGCCGCTGACGCGGAACCCCAGGTCACTTTCCGTACGTGCAGCCACTACGCCGGTGTAGGCGCTTTGCTGGCTGCCGGCGGCTTCGACCTTGGCGGCGAGCACCGGGCGGGGCAGGGGTGCTTCGGCGACGGGGTCGGCCTTGTTGTTACAGCCGCTGAGTACCGCTAACAGGGCCAGGGGCGTGAGAAGACGCAGGGGAAGAGGGTTCATGTCGGGCTCCGTGGGGCGGGTGAGCGTGTTAGGTGATAAAAAATTACGTGCGTAATATTTAACGCCATATTATGGCCGAAATATAAAATAATCCAGCCCTCGAACTTCCGTTCCATAGGTAGGACGATCCAGGCCGATTTTGCCGTCTAGCGCTGAATTGGTATCGGATTTAAGGTGTATCCATTACTGGAGACACATATGAAAAAGATCATCGGCCTCTACACCAGCCCGCGCGCCCATTGGGTCGGCGACGGCTTTCCGGTTCGTACCCTGTTTTCCTACGACACCATGGGCAAGCAGATCAGCCCGTTCCTGTTGCTGGATCACGCCGGTCCTGCGGCGTTCACCCCGACCGAGCAACGACGCGGCGTGGGCCAGCATCCCCATCGCGGTTTTGAAACCGTGACCATCGTCTACAAGGGCGAAGTCGAGCACCGCGATTCCACCGGCGCCGGCGGCACCATTGGCCCGGGCGATGTGCAATGGATGACCGCAGCCAAGGGCATCATTCACGAGGAGTTTCACTCCGAGGCATTCGCCCGCAGCGGTGGCGCCCTGGAAATGGTCCAGTTGTGGGTCAACCTGCCGGCCAAGGACAAAATGACCGATGCCGGTTACCAGACCATCCTCGATGGCGATATCCCGACGCTGCCCCTGGCCGACAACGCCGGCAGCCTGCGCTTGATCGCGGGCGAGTTCGACGGGGTCAAGGGCCCGGCCCGAACCTTCACGCCGATCGACGTGTGGGACATGCGCCTCAACGCCGGCCGTTCGGTGACGCTGGACCTGCACGCAGGGCGCAATACGGCGCTGGTGGTATTGCGCGGCACGGTGCGGATTAACGCGACAGACGTGGCGCGGGAAGGGCAGTTGGCGCTGTTTGAGCGCGACGGCACGCAACTGCGCCTTGAGTCCAGCGACGATGCCATGGTGTTGTTGCTCAGCGGCGAACCGATCGACGAGCCCATCGTCGGCCACGGCCCGTTTGTGATGAACACCGAGCAGGAAATCCACCAGGCGTTTGCTGACTATCAGTCCGGGCACTTCGGGCAGATGCAGCGCTAGGGCGCTATACCCTCCAAAGGCATTTCATGCGATCTTCATGGCATTCGCCCTGGAGTCGCCTGGATGCCCTCATTTATCTCCGATCACCCGATGTTTTGTGCGTTGGCGCTGGTGCTGATCGACATTGCCGTATGGCGCCTGATCTCTGCCGATTTCGCCAATTGGAAGCTGGCGGCGCGGCTGGTGATCTTTGCGGTGTTCAGCGCCGTGCTGTTCAACGAAGGCATGAACCCGATGCAGGTCGCGCCGTTTGGCGACAACGTGGCGCTGCACCTGGCGGCGACGGCGTTCCAGATCGGCTGGTGGTTGTTCGCGGCACGCACCCTCACGGTATTGCTCGGCGCGGTGATGATGCAGCGGGTCGGCCACACCGGGCGGCTGTTGCAGGACCTGGTGGGCGCGGTGATCTTCCTGATCGCGATCATCGCAGCCATGGCCTACGTGCTCGACCTGCCGGTCAAGGGCGTGCTGGCCACTTCCGGCGCGGTGGCGATCATCGTCGGCCTGGCGTTGCAAAGCACCTTGAGCGACGTGTTTTCCGGCATCGTCCTCAACACCACCAAGCCCTACCAACTGGATGACTGGATCTCCATCGACGGCATCGAAGGCCGGGTGATCGACATCGACTGGCGTGCCACTCAACTGCAAACCTCCCAGGGCAGCCTGGCGGTGGTGCCCAATTCGTTGGCGGCCAAGGCCAAGATCATCAACTTCTCGCGCCCGGCGGATATGTTTGGCTTGTCGGTCAGCCTGCAGGTCAGCCCCCATGCGCGGCCGCAAACCGTGCTGGATGCGTTGGAGCGGGCGATGCAGGGGTGTCGGCCATTGTTGGCCAAGCCAGCGCCGAGTGTGGCGTTCAAGACGTCGGCCAGTGGTGGGGTGGAGTATGAGATCAGTGGGTTTGTGCCGGCGATGACGCTCAAGCGTGAGGTGCGTAACCAGCTTTATGATTTGGCGTTTCGGCATTTGCAGGCGGCGGGGGTGAGTTTGTTGTCGGCGGCGGAGAGTAATGCGCCGGTAGCGGTTTCCCGGGCTCGGGCGTTGTTGGAGAGTTCGTCTATTTTCTCGACGTTGAGGCAGGAGGAGAAGGAGACGTTCAGCCAGAACATGACGCTGCAGACCTTCCGCGCCGGGGAGATGATTTTGCCGGCCGGGGAGGTGAGTGATCACCTGTTTATCATTGAGTCCGGGGTGATTTCGGTGATGTTGACCAAGGCTGGGCACAAGTTTGAAGCCGGGCGGATGGGGCCTGGCGAGGTGATCGGCGAGGCCGGGATTTTGTCGGAGCAGGGTGTGCCTGCGGACTTTTTGGCGAAGACGTTTTGTACGTTGTATCGGATTGAGAAGGAGTATCTGAAGCCTTGTCTGGATGCTCGGCATGACATTAGTGAGGCGATGAAGAGTTTGTTGGATTTCAGGTTGCATGCGGCTCAGAGTTTGACGCAGGAGGCGCCTGTGGTGCCGGTTAAGAAGGGGTTTATGCAGTGGCTGCGGAGTCGGGCCTGAAGGTGTACATATCCGTTGCTGCGGTAACGGCGGCTTATGGTTCCGCTCTTACAGCGGGTCACTTTTGGCAAACGCCCCAAAAGTAACCAAAAGGTCTTTGCCCCACCACTCGGTGCCTCGCTT